>NZ_CP047931.1:1765000-1985000 GCF_014280175.1 Synechococcus sp. A15-28 | reverse complement strand
CGGTGACGCGTCTTGGGCAGATCCTTGTCCCGACACTGTTTCTGTCGTTGTTGGCGTTATTGCTCCAACGCGTTCTGCCCAGCCGCCGTGTCCCCTTGAGGCCGCTGATTCCTGGCTCCATTTTGATTGGATTTGGTTTGACCGTTCTCAATAGTATGCTCAGTTTAAGTATTATTTCTCTTGGTAATCGCTATCAAGCCTATGGCGTGATTAGTGGTGTTTTGGTATTAACGCTATGGGTTTGGTTGGTGGGATTGATTTTGTATTTCGGGCAATGTTGGAGTGTTGAATTAACCATGCGTTTGCGGGGGGCTGCTCAGGGACAACCGAACCTCACATCGGCTTGAACTTGCTGCCGTCTTTGCGAAGCTGAGTTCGATGTGAATGGCTTGGTCAGCCTGGTCAATGAATCGTCCGCCAACGTTTCTTTGGTTTGCCGTTCTGTTGCTGTTGCTTCTTCCAACAGCAGCAGGGCGGGTGTTGTTGGACCTGGTGGGTGGATTGGCTCTGGTGCTGTTGGCGGTTCCTCTGCTGTTGACCGGGCTCGGTTGGATCGGATGGAAGGTGCTTCAGTCGCGCATGGTGAGCTGTCCGGCCTGTGGCACGGCCAGCATCAAAGGTGTTGACCGTTGTCCGGCCTGTGGCACGTCCATGCCCGTGGATTCAAGTGGGGCAGCCCCCCCAGAGCCAGCTGTTCCTGCCAGTGACGTGACGATTGATGTAACGGCTCAGGAGGTCAACTCGGATTCCTGAGCCTGGAGCTGACGTTCGCGCAGGAACAGGAAAAACGGAGCAGCACAGGCGAAGGCAACGCCGAAGCTGAGGGGGATCGCCAGCCACCAGCCCTTGATCTTCTGACGTGGTCCCTCCACGCAGATCCAGATCGTCACCGCAGTGGCCCCGACCAACAGATCGGCACTGAGGGAGCGTGCAGCTGCTGTGCTGGAGGCATCGGCCACAAACCGGGCCAGATCGAAAGCCTGGCCGCCGCTTTCAGCGATGAACTCCAGATTGGCTTTCCAGGGCAGAACAGCGCCCACCACCGCCAAGGCCAAGTAGATCCAGGGAAGAGCTTTACGCATCGGTGGTTGGTTCAAGGCTGTCGGGGTCGAGGGTGTCGACGGCACGTTCCACAGACTTCAACAGTGATTCGCAATGGTCGATGTACACCTCCCCATGCAGAACACGCTGCTGCAGTTGCGCCAATGGAACAGTTTCGCTTTGTAGCTCAGCCAGAAGGAGATCGAGGGCCTGGAGAGCTTCCTCGTAGCTCAGGCCAGCGGCATCCTCGCGCCAGGTTTGGATCTGGGTCTGCAGGTCCTTGGGTTGCTTCATGACGTTGGAGACGATGGTTGGGAACGAACCTGGGTGACCGCGGCTTCGATGCTGCCGTCCTGAAAGCTGAGGGTGAGTTTGTCTTTTTTTCGAACGCCCTCGACCCCATCGATCGCGATTCCCTGAGCATTGCTCACCAACGCGAGTCCTCGTTTCAGCCACCGCTGCGGCGACAGGGCCTTGAGCAACGCACGTCGTTGTTCCAGGGTCTGCCGCAGTTCCCTCAGTCGGCGTTGTGGTGCTTGCAGGGCCAGGGCCTGGCGACGGTCCATCAACCGCTGGTGCTGACGTTCCAGCCAGCGGCTCTGCACATCCCTCAGCCGTTGCCGCAGTTGCTGCAGCTCCCGCAATGCCACATGCCGATCCGGCAGCAGGGCCACGATGGCGGCGGTCGGGGTCGCGGCCCGATGGTCCGCCACCAGGTCGGCGACGGTCAGGTCATCCTCATGCCCCAGCCCCGTCACCACCGGCACTGGAAAGGCCGCCAGATCCCGACAGAGATCTTCGTCATCGAAGACCGCCAGGTCCTCACGGCTGCCGCCTCCGCGGGCCAGCACAAGGGCCTCCAGCCCCAGCGAATTCGCTTCCTCGGCCAGTCGGCCCAGCACCTCTCGGATTCGCGTTGCCACGCTGCCTTGCACGGGAATGGGCACCACCAACAGGCGTGTCAGCGGCCAGCGTTCGGAGGCGGTGCGCAGCATGTCCGCCAGGGCGGAGCTGGGAACACTGGTCAACACCGCCAGGGTTCGGGGTTGCCGTGGCAAGGGCCGCCGCCGCGCGCTGTCGAGCAGGCCGGCCTCTTCAAGGCGGCGCCGCACCAGCTCGAACTGGCGCAGCACCGTGCTGAGGCTCGGACGGATGTCCAGCACCTGAACGTTGAGCGTGGCCCGTGCCGCCCAGAAGTTCAGCTTGCCGACCACGGTGACGCCATCGCCATCCTCCGGGCGATAACGCAGCTGGCGTAGCTGCGAGGCCCAGGCCACGGCTGAAATGCTGGCCTCGCCATCGGTGAGCGTTAACCAGAGGTGGCCCTTTTTGAGCTGGGGTCTGGAGACGGTGGCTTCCACCAGGAACCTCGGGGCAAAGCCCCGTTCCAGCAGGTTGCCGACGGCGGTGTTGAGCTCCGCCACGGAAAAGGTCGGAATCCTGTCAGCGCTCAAGACGTCTGTAGGCGAAACCCCAGTACAGGCAAACAATGGCGCTGATCACGGCCACCGCTGCTCCCCAGGCCTGGTGGAGTTGGGTGGCGGCGATGGTGAAGATCACCAGGGCACTGCTCAGCAACCTGGAGCCATCACGACGGTTCTGAACGTAGAGCGGTGCCAAGGCTGTGGGGTTGCACAGGTCCACTGTGGACCATCAGGGAGTCAATGCGCAGACAACAAAAAGCCCCTCCGGCCTGGCCGAAGGGGCTTTTGTGATCGCGGTGGATCAGCCGAGGCCGATCTGGGACAGGATGCCCTGGCCGGTGAGGAGCTCGGTGCCGAGGCCGATGACGAAGCCCATCATGGCCAGACGGCCGTTCCAGGTTTCAGCGAAGTTGGAGAAGCCGAAGCGTGCGTTGTCAGACATGGGGTGAACCGGTTGAGGTTGCGCCAAATGTAACAAAGGTTGGACTTTTGTTGCCCGTGCTTACGGCGACACTCTGGTGAATTTATTTCCTGGTAACAGGCCGATGCTTGGTGTAGGCCGTCGCTGTGGCCTCCAGGGGGTTGTCCGGCCAGGGATGTTTGGGATAGCGGCCCCGCATCTCGCGCCTCACATCGCTGTAGCTGCCGCGCCAAAAGCCGCCGAGATCACGGGTTCTCTGCAGGGGGCGGCCGGCAGGAGAGAGCAGCTCCACCGTCACCGCCAGTCGGTTGTCGAGAACGGTGGGGCCGTCCTGGCAGCCAAACATCTCCTGCAATTTGACGGCAAGCACCACATCGTCCTCTTCGTAGCGGAGCCGTGCTTCCCGGCCGGAGGGGATGCTCAGGCGCAGGGGCAGCAACCGATTCAGGTCCTGACGCTGACTCCAGCTCAGATCACCCCAGAGGGCCTCCTGCAGGCTGCCTTCATCCAGGTCTTTCCAGCTGAGGCAGCCTTCCAGGCAGGGTCCAAGCCACTGTTCGGGAGCCTCAAGCAGCGTTCTGCGGTCCCGCTTGGGCCAAGAGGCCCCCATGTGGCGGTGCGCCAGCGCCAGGCGACGCCTCAGTTGTTCGCAATCGTCTGTCCAGGGCAGCAGCTCAAGCCGTTCGGACTCCTTGAATCGGCTCAGGAGAAGATCCCGACACTGCTCGGTCGAGGGCGCCGGTTGTGCCTCCTGGCGAAGCACCAGTTCACCCAGCCGCAGCTGCCGCTCAGCCCGGATCCGTCCCGCGTTGTCATCCCAGGCGACCTGATCCAGCCATTCCCCTTGTTCGACGGCCAGCTGTTCCATCCGTTCGCGGCTGAGGGGCAGGGCCAGCTGAATCCTGGTGTCCCGTTGCCCCATGTCCAATCTGGCCACCGCCAAGGCCTCTGATCCGTCAAGGGGGTCCCCAGGACGGAGGGTGGCCCCACGCCCCTGACGCAGCCGATAGCGCCCCGATTGACCAGGGCGTTGCAAGGCCAGCCAGTTGGGGAACGCGGTGAGGATCAGCTGGACGCTGTCGATGCCCTGGCTGTCCTCGTCTGGAGGAATCGCCAGGCGCGCCAGTTGTCGCTCCAGTTGACGGCTCAGCTCCCGCAGGGGCCTGCAGCGTTTCTGCTGCTGCATGGCCTCAAGCCGGGCTCCCAGGTCACAGCCCACCTCCGGGGCAGACAGCGGATCCCGGTCACTCAGCAGGGCGGCCAGATCGCACCCCAGGCGGCTGCAGCCATGGCGCTGTGCCTCCACCATCAACAGGCCCAGCCGAGGGTGCACCCCCAGCTGCGTCAGCTGTTGGCCGATGGGGCTCAAGCGTCCGTCCTGGTGGAGGATGCCGAGGCTCTTGAGCACCCCTTGCCCTTCCCGCAGGGCGGCCTGCGGTGGCGGATCCAGCCAGGGGAGGGCATCCCCCAGCCCAGCTCCCCATCCCGCCAGCTCCATCACCACCGGTTGGGGGTCCGCCAGCAGCAGTTCCGGTGGACTGAACGTGGGTCGGTGTTGTTGCTCGGCCGGAGACCACAGCCGGATGCAGCAGCCAGGGCCCTGTCGTCCGGCCCTGCCCCGCCGTTGATCCGCGCTCGCGAGGCTGGCGGGAACGGTCTCCAATCCCTCCATTCCAGTGTTCGGGTCAAAGCGCAGCTGCCGGCTGAGGCCGCTGTCGATCACCAGCCGAACCCCATCAATGGTGACCGAACTTTCGGCGATGCTGCTGGCCAGCACCAGCTTGCCGTCCAGGTCGGCGGGGCAGCATTTCAAGGCTTCGCTCTGGCGTTCCAGGGGCAGCTGGCCGTGGAGGGCACACACCTGCCAGTGCCGCAGGGCGTTGGCGTGGCCCAGCCGTTCCCGGCAGCGCTCGATCTCCGCCAGGCCTGGGAGAAACACCAACACGCCACTGCCCCGCGGCAGATCGAGGGCATGGGTCTCCACGGCGCGGAGCACTTGCTGCGCCAGGGGTTCATCGGTCCGCGGGGGTTGGTGCAGGGTCTCCACCGGGTGGCTCCGTCCCTCACTGGTCAGCAGCGTGGCCTCCGGCAGCCGTGCCTGCAGGTCGGCGATATCCAGGGTGGCTGACATCAGCATCAGGCTCAGATCCGGCCGCAGCAGAGGGGCCGCTTCCCGCAGCAAGGCAAAGGCGAGGTCGGTATCGCGGCGCCGTTCGTGAAATTCGTCAAACAGCACACAGCTCACCCCCTCGAGGGAGGGATCGGATTGCAGCCGTCGCAGAAACAGGCCGTCGGTGATGACCTCCACCTGGGTTCGGGCGGACCGCCGCTGTTCGCCGCGCACGGCGAATCCGATGCGCTCTCCCAGCGGTTCCTGCAGGCTTGATGCCAGGCGGGATGCAGCGGCCCGGGCCGCCAGCCGTCGCGGCTCAATCATCCAGATCCGTCCCTCTCGGCAGCGCTGGCCTGCGAGGGCTCCAATCAGGGCGAGGGGGACCCGGGTGGTTTTTCCGGCGCCTGGTGGGGCCTGCAGCAGCAGCGTGCAACCTGGCTGGAATTGGTCGCAGAGCTCAGGCAGGAGTGCATCGATCGGGTAGGGCGTTTGCCTGGCTTCGAGGGTCAACGCACAAGATTAAGGACCGCCATCAGCAGCAAACTGCTGATGGCGCCAAGGGCTGCAAGCAGCCTGACCAGCGGGCCCATGGACGTCGAGAGAGAGGCCATGAAGAAAACCTTAAAGGCCGAATTGGTTCCGTCCTAGCTCGGCTGGGGCGTTGGGGCTGTCGTGATTCGCACGCCTTCACATTCCGAGGGCTCGGTGCCTCAGCGCACGTGTCGGGTGCCATCCACAGGGTGATATTCCTCGCCGGTCAATTCCTCGAAAACAATGGCTGGCAGACCGGTTTCAAACATTGTTTGAAGAGCTTCCTTCAGGTAGGGATTCCAGCCACCGGTGCTCACCTGGCCATGGCGCACGGTCCAGTCCCAGGTGCCCTGCAGGTCCCGGGGGATGCGCCCCTCACGATCGCGTCGCGCCACCAGGTCCAACGATTCCACCAGCCCCACCGTCACCGGCTCCTTGCCGTAGGCGGGGGTGAGGCTCAGCTCCAGCCGCACGGGGTCTTCCTTCAGCAGGCGCAGCCGGAAGCGGGGAGGCAGTTTCACCCCTTTGATCACGGCAGCAACGATGCGTGTTTTCTGATCCACTCGGACGTCCCCCGATCGTTTCCTGGTCGATGCCGGAAGTCGGCATCAATGCACCAACTTATTCAGCGCCCGGTCCTGCAGCTTCACCTGAGGTGTCGTCATCGCCGCTGAATCGCACGGTCAGCAGGGCTTCATCGGTAATCTTGCCTTCGTTGTCCAGGAGCTCAGGGTGCACGGTGACGCGTCCAGTCCGATCCTTCGGTTCAGCAATCGGGCCACTGGCGGCGCGGAATCCCTTGCCCATGACCCGGAAGGCTTGCCAGAGCAGGGCCACAAACAACGTGCCGTAAAGCAGGGGGAAGAGAGAGTTGAGCATCGTGAGCCGGCACCTCCAGCTTTCTCATCCTGACGGGCCGAGGGCAGGGTTGGTTGCACCTGGTCACAGCTCAGACCGTTTTGGCCTTGATGGCGACCGAAAACACTCCCTACGGTCAGGACGGCATTCACTGCGATCGTGACGTCGATTCCCCCTGCCAAGACCTGTTCAGCCCTGGCATCACTGCTCCTCGGCGGGGTCGCTCTTGGTGTCCTGACCGTTCAGGGAGGGGCGGCCGTGTCAGCCCCCGTTCAGGCCAGGCCCTCCTCCGCAGGTTTGTCCCGCCAATCCTTCGTTGCAGCAGCTGTGGAGCGCAGCGGCCCGGCGGTGGTCACGTTGGAAACGGCTCGAACGGTGACCAGCTCTGGCATGAGTGGCCTGCCGAGGGGGCTGCTGATGGATCCACTCTTTCGTCATTTCTTTGGCGTTCCGGGCACGGCAACCCCGCGGTCCCGGGTGCAGCGAGGCCAGGGCAGCGGTGTGATCTTTGACGCTGAGGGGCTGCTGCTGACCAATGCCCATGTCGTGGAAGGGGCCGACACCCTGCGGGTGGAGCTCACCGACGGGCGCAGCGTTGCTGCCAAGGTGGTCGGGAAGGACAGCCTCACGGATCTGGCGGTGGTGCGGCTGGAGGGCAAGGGGCCCTGGCCGACGGCCGCCCTGGGGGATTCTGATCGGTTGAAGGTGGGAGACTGGGCAATTGCGGTTGGCAATCCCTTCGGATTGGAAAACACCGTGACGATGGGCATCATCAGCAACCTCAACCGGAACGTGGCCCAGCTGGGTATCTCCGGAAAGCGGTTGGATCTGATTCAGACCGATGCAGCGATCAACCCGGGCAACTCCGGTGGCCCGCTGCTCAATGCGGAGGGTGAGGTCATCGGCATCAACACCCTGGTCCGCTCAGGTCCGGGTGCTGGTCTGGGCTTTGCCATTCCGATCAACCGGGCACGCAACATCGCCCAGCAACTTGTCAAGACGGGGCGCGCCAGCCACCCAGTGATCGGCGTGGGCTTGGCGTCTGGCCCTCAAGGCCCGGTGATCCGTTCCGTTCAGCCCGGTGCTCCTGCCGCTGCCGCCGGATTGAAACCGGATGACGTGATCACGGCGATCAATGGTGTGGCGACCACCAGCCCCACGGAGGTGGTGGCCGCCATTGAACGCATTGGTGTTGGACAAGAGCTGACCCTGTCGATCCGACGGGGGGACACCACCATCACGGTGTCTCTGACCCCCATGGATCTCGCTACTCAGGCGTCGTCGTTGTCCCGCAGCTGATCGACGCAGCGGGTGATGCATTCCCCGTCATCAAGGGAGCAGGTGGTGATGCACTCGAAATAGGTCTCAACGGCGTCCCAGGTCTGTTCATGGGGGGCGCCCCCCAGGGCGGCGTGGCCGTGGTTGCCGGGGTGTTGGGCCATCGTCATCGCTGCAGGGATCGGTTTTGTCAGCCTATGCACACGTAATGGCTGGGTAAAGGGAAATGAGTCGTCCTGCCTAAGGGTCTGTGAAGTTTCCCCCGGTTCTGGAAGAACGCTGATCAGGCCACCTTTTTGCGGCGCTCCTGGCGTGCTTTCTGCTTGTCCCGGTTGGCCTTGCGTTTGGCGTCCTGTTCTGCAGCCAGTTGTTTCTCCCGTTCTTCAGCCCTTTCCTCCTCCTTTTTCTCGAGGTAGTAGGCGTAATCGCCGCGGTATAGCACCAGCTCGCCGTCCCGTAGTTCCACGATCCGATTGGCCACTCTGGAGATGAAGTAACGGTCGTGGGAGACCACCAGAACGGCTCCTTCGAAGGCACGGAGCGCGTCCTCCAGCATCTGTTTGGCAGGAATGTCCAGGTGGTTTGTGGGTTCATCGAGCACCAGCAGATTGCAGGGGCTCAGGAGCATCAGGGCCAGGGCCAGGCGAGCTTTTTCGCCGCCGCTGAGTTTGCCCACTTCCTTGAACACGGTGTCGTTGCTGAAGCAGAAATTGCCCAGCAAAGAGCGCACCTGCGTCTGGGTCCAGTCGGGCACCGCTTCGAACATCGTGTCGATGACCGTCTTGCTCAGGTCAAGGGCTTCGGCCTGGTTCTGTTCGAAATAACGGGCCACCACGTTGTGCTCGCCGAGTCGGGCGCTGCCTTCATCCGGGGTTTCGGTGCCCATCACCAGGCGCAGCAGGGTGGATTTCCCAGCTCCATTGGGGCCGACGAAGGCGATCCGATCACCACGCTCCACCTCCAGTTCGGCGCCGAGAAAGAGGATCTTCTCCCCGTAGCTGTGGCAGAGGTTGTCGATCACCGCCACCTGCGCTCCGGAACGGGGGGCCGGTGGGAAGCGAAAACTGGGGCCTGAGACCGATTCGATGGGGGCCTCCACCAGCTCCACCTTGTCCAGCTGCTTCTCGCGGCTTTTGGCCTGGGTGCTGCGGGTGGCGCTGGCGCGGAAGCGGTCGATGTAGGCCTGCTGCGTTGCGATCTCCTTCTGCTGGCGTTCGAAGGCGGCCTGGGTGGCCTCCTGTTCCAGTTGCTTCTGTTCGAGGTGAGCGGTGTAGTTGCCGAGGTAACTGCGGGAGATGCCGCGTTCGGTGGACACGATCTGGTTGCAGACGCGATCCAGGAAGGTGCGGTCGTGACTGATCACCACCAGGGCAGCGCTCTGTTCCACCAGGTAGCCCTCCAGCCACTGGATCGTCTCCACATCCAGGTGGTTCGTCGGTTCGTCCAGCAGCAGCAGGTCAGGGTCCTGCAGCAGAATTTTTCCCAGGGCGATGCGCATCTGCCAGCCGCCGGAGTAATCGCTGACCAGTTGTTCCGCCCCTTCCGGCGTGAAGCCGATCGTCGGCAGCAGCTTGTCGATCCGTGCATCCAGTTCGTAGCCGTGCAGCGCTTCAAACCGGGTTTGCAGTTTCCCCAGCTCTTGGATGAGCTGATCGAGACGGTCGGGATCCTCGGCTGCTTTCTCGGATCCCATGGCCTCCTCCACCTCCCGCTGGCAGTTCAGCACCGTGGCGGCTTCCCCGAAGGCCTGAAACAGCTCCTGGCGAACGCTGCGTTCGGGATTGACGTCAAATTCCTGCTGGAGAAAGGCGATTCGCGGATCGCCCTGGCGGACCACCTGGCCGCTGCTGGGTTCCTCCTGTCCGGCGATCAGGCGCATCTGGGTGGATTTGCCAGCACCGTTGACGCCCACCAGGCCGATGCGATCCCCGGGTTTCACCTCCCAGGTGACGTTGCGCAGCACCTCCCCGGTCGGATAGATCTTGCTGACGTTCTCGAGTCGCAGCACCGGCCGGGAGCATTGAGCCCCCATCATCCCTGCCGGCAGACTGGTGGGCCGATCATCAGGGAGTCAGGCCATGCTGAAGCTGGAACAGCTGACTGCAGTCGTGGTGGCCGCCGGTCTGGCCATCGTCAGTTATCTGTTGTTCTTCAGCTGGGCCGGTGGCGGCGGCTATGAGCGCCGCAGGCCGACATCAGATCAGGCGTCCAGCGGACAGATCGTGGAGCAGAAGCCGCTTACAGCCCACCGCGTGCCTTGACGACCCAGCGACGGCTGGCGTCGTCGTCAAGGCTGGCCAGATGCTGCCTGACCTCGTCCGGGGTAACGGGGAGACCCTGGTCTTTCCCGAATTGGCAGATGGAAGCCATGGCACCGGAAGGATCCTGGAGCGCCTGTCGAAACAAGGCCTGGGTCTGTTCGGGATTGCTGCGGATGCGCTCGTAGAGAGCGGCGGCATGGCCAGCCATGGTCATCGATGCGGCTGCTGGAACGCTATTCAGTCGATCGACAATCGTCAGGCTGCCTGGTCCAGCCCTTCATCACGAAGACCGAGGGCGGAGGCGTCTTCCATGCTGCGGGCATCCATGCAGAGCACCTTGCGCAGCTGGGCGTAATTGGCGGCCTGGGAGTTTCTGCCCTCCTGGGCTGCACCGTATTCGGCCCGCTGCAGCACGTGGTGCAGATGGGTGAGCAGATAGGTGCTGATCACAGCGGAGACCAGCACATCACTGTTCTCAGGCGTGCGCTGAGGACGACGGCGGCCACCGGGGCGCCGGCTGCGGCGCGGGGTGGTTGTTGTGGATTCGGGCATGGGGCACTCCGAGGAGGACCGATGCCCCCACCATAGTCATGGATACTATCCTTGACCACCTCTGTACACTTTCGGGTAGCTGAGACTCCCCCTGGAGATCCGGTTGTGCCCACCCGTCAGACGTCCTCAAGCGGGAAGCCCAAGTCCCCGCGGATTCAGGTGGTCCTGCCGGAGGATCTCTGTGCCCGTTTGACGGCCTTGGCTGATCAGGAGTCCCGCACGGTCAGCAACATGGCCCGGGTGCTGATTCAGCTGGGGGTCCAGAGGCATGAGCAGAGTGCCGAGGCCTCGCTGCCCTCCAGGGAAGAGCGCCTGCGTTCGGCACTGGAAGCCCAGCAACCCCGCCGTCTGCGGGGTGCCCCAAGGCGGCTGCGCCTGCATCGTCCCTAACGCGGCCCGCTCAGGCCGGGCCGACCCTCACGCCCAGGCACGCCTCCCGCGTCGCGCCGGTGATGGCAGGAGCATTGCCGGGGTGGCCGCGGTGATGCCACCAGGCCAGCAGGGCAAAGACGAGGGCTTCCCTGGCCTCCGCCGCCACGCCGACCCCCTCACTGCGGCCGACGGCCAGACCACGGCATCGGCGCTGCAGTTCCCTCATCAGCATGGGGTTTCGGCTGCCGCCTCCGGCCACCACCAGTTCCAGGAGGTGAACCTTTCGCCCCGCCTTGATCCGCTCAAGATCCTGGGCCACCACGGCCGCGCTGAAGCCGGTGAGGGTGGCCACCGCATCGGCGGCCGGGATCGCCCCCAGCTGTCGCAGGCGACGCTTGAGATCCTCACGGCCAAAGCATTCACGCCCCGTTGATTTCGGTGGACTGAGCTGGAAGTAGGGCTCCCCAAGCCAGCGCTGAATCACAGCGTCGCCGCAGCGCCCTGCTGCGGCCATGGCACCGTCACGGTCGAACAGCTGCTGGCCATCGCTGAACTGCTCCATTGCCAGATCAATCAGGCTGTTGGCCGGTCCGCAGTCCCAGCCGAGAACAGCCTCTTGTCGCTGGGGGCCGCAACGGGGAGGAATCAGGGTGAGGTTGGCGATGCCCCCCAGGTTGAGAACACCCCGCCAGCCATCCGTCGCCCCGATCAGAGCGGCATCGGCTCTGGGCACCAGTGGCGCCCCCTGGCCCCCAAGGGCAAGATCAGCGGCGCGGAAATCGTGGACGACCGGACGAGCCAGCAGCTGGGCCAGGAGCGGAGCCTGAAGGAGCTGCCAACTGGTGCCTCTCCGGTTTCGGGTCGGGGGACGGTGCCAGAGGGTCTGGCCATGGCAGCCGATCAGGGCTGCGCGTTGCTCGGGATCGGCGCCGCGAGCCGCCAGCGCCTGCTGTTCGGTCACCGCCTCCGCCAGATCCAGCAGGGCCGCGGCCGGCCGTGGCTCGCCCTGGCCGACGCGCACCAGCTCCTCCCGCAGTGCTGCGGGGTAAGGGCTGTGGTGGTGGCTCAGGAGCGTCCAGTTGGGACGCTCCGGGGCACCATCAAAACGAGCCAGCACCGCATCAACCCCGTCGGCACTTGTGCCACTCATCAGGCCGAGGCAGAGCATGGGGGCGATGGTCAGGTTTTGGGCAACCGCTGCAGGTCATCCACCAGGCCCATCACCACCAACAGATGGCCCTCCTCCAGCACGTGGGAGGCCGGAGGGTTCACCGTGAGGTCGCTCTGGGGACCTGCCGCCAGCACATTCACCCGGAAGTTCTTGCGCAGATTCAGGTCGCGCAGCGAGCGGCCCATGAATGGCTCCGGCACCTTGATCTCCTCGATGCAATGCTTCTCATCCAGGGCCAGCCGTTCCATCAGGTTGGGGCGCACCAGTTCCAGCCCGAGTCGTTCCCCCTGCATCCGAGAGGGAAAGATCACCCGGTCGGCTCCGACCCGTTTCAGCATCTTTTCGTGCAGTTCGCTGGTGGCGCGGGCGATCACCTGCCGCACCCTGGTGCCTTCGCTGTCCTTGGCGATCAGGGTGGCAGTAATACTGGCCTCGATTGGCTCGCTCATGGCGACCACCACAGTGCCCATGTCCAGCACACCTGCTTCCCGCAGCGATTCCTCATCGGTGCAATCCACCACCCGGGCTTCCACGGTCGGCTCCAGCTGACGCAGTTCATCCACCGCCCGTTCCGAGCGGTCCACCGCCAGCACTTCAGCTCCGTTCTGCAGCAGTTCACGGCAAACGGCGATCCCGAAGCGACCGACACCGATGACGGCGAACCCCAGCCGGTCGCTGCCCTGGAGCGGGCTCCACTGCCACCATTCCCTCATTGCTGGTGATCCCGTCGACGGCGGTCAGACATAAAGGTCCTCACGGGGATAACCAATCCGATTCTGACGGTGGATGTGGATCTGGTCCCGGGTCATGACTTCCCAGATGGCGCTCAGCAGCAACAGAATCCCCAGCCTTCCCACGAACATCCCCAGCATCAGCACCGCCTGACCGAAGCGGCCCAGTTGCTCGGTGACCCCGAGATCGAGGCCGACGGTGGCAAAGGCCGAGATGCAGGTGAACAGCATCTCCAGAAAGGTGAAGGGTTCTTCCCCGTTGAGATTGCTGGCGATGCTCAGCAACAACGCCATCGCCAGAACAAACAGCAGGGATGCCACCGTGATGCCAAGGGCCCGCAGCACGACCTTGTCCGGGATTTCGCGGTTGCGGATCACCACCGCATCACGGCCACGCATGGTTGATCGCGTCGCTGCCATCAGGGCCGCCACCGTGGTGGTCTTGATGCCTCCACCCGTCCCGCCGGGACTGGCACCGATGAACATGAGGCTCATCAGCAGCAGGGTGCCGGAATCGGTGATGTTCTCGAGGGAGAAGGGGACCGTGGTGAACCCGGCCGTTCGGGCGGTGACCGATTCGAACAGGGCGGTCATCCACCGTTCCCGCCAGGCCATGCCGATGAACACCTCGCCTCGGTTGAGCCACTCCGTCAGGGCCAGCCCAACGGTGCCGAACACCACGAGAAGCAGCGTGGTGCGAAGGACGAGACGGGTGTGAAGGCTCAGTCTCCGCCGGCTGCGACGGACCCCCTGGCTGGCGAGATCGCTCGTCACCCGCCAGCCCAGTCCTCCCATGACGATCAGCACCATCACAACGGCGTTGACCACAACGTTGTCGTGGTAGCGCTCCAGGCTGTCGGACCAGAGTCCGAAGCCGGCGTTGTTGTAAGCCGAGATGCTGTGGAAAATCGAGGCCCAGAGCCGCTCCCCCCGGTCGGGGATGTTGCTGAACCCGAAGCTGTAGAGCACCAGCGCACCCACCAGGATCACCAGGGCTGCCGTGAGGGCAATGCCACGAAATGTGCTCCCCACCCCGCCGACGCCGAATTCATCCAGGGTCTGGCCCCGGTCCAGTCGGCGGCGCAGACCGGTGCCCTTCACCACGAAGCCCTGGAGAAAGGTGGTGATGGCCATCAGTCCCAGACCTCCCGCCAGGATCATCAGGGCCAGGACCAACTGCCCGGCGGTGGTGAGATCGGCCCCGACATCAATGATCGACAGGCCGGTCACCGTGATCGCTGATGTGGCGGTGAACAGGGCTTCCCACAGCCCCACCTTGCTGCTTGAGCAGAGCGGTGTGGCCAGCAAAACCGTGCCCAGCAGGATCACCAGCAGGCCGGTGACCACCGTGAACTGGGGCACGGTGAGTCGCCGGTGCCAGCCCTGGCTGCGCTCGATGGCCTGGCGGAGGGGCACGGAGCTGACGACTTGAAGAACGACCAGTGTTGATCAGGATGCGGCATAACGCCACAGGATCAGGGCCGGCACCAGCACGGTCATGATCACGGTCAGCCCGATTCCATATCGGGTGACATCGAGGAAGCGATACCGCCCGGGCCCGAACACCATCAGGTTGGTCTGGTAGCCAACCGGGGTGAGAAACGACTGGCTCGCGCCGAACAGCACGGTGATCAGCAGGGCGGTGGGAGGCAGGTCCAGCCCCGGGGCCAACTGGACTGCCACCGGCGCCAACAGGGCCACGGAGGCCGCATTGCTCATCACTTGTGTGAGCAGGGTGGTGCCGATGAACACCACCACCAGGGATCCGTAGGTGGGCCAGCCCACCAGCCACTGTTGAAGACCCTGGGCCATGGCATCAGCCAATCCGGTGCGCTGCAGAGCCACACTGAAGCTGGTGAGGGATCCGAGCAGCAGGATCACATCGAGACGGATGGCGCGTTGCAGCTCTCCGGGGCGAAGACAGCCGCTGGCCACGACGGCGACGGTGGCCAACAGCACGGCCGCCACCAGGGGAATCGGCGTCAGCGTCGGCAGCACAAGCATGGCGATCGCGATGCTCACCACCAGCGGTTTGCGCCGCACCGTCGGGAGATCATCCTCCAGCCGATCGAGCACCAGCAGGTCGTTGCTGGCCTGCAGACCACGAATGGAATCGAGGGGGGCCTGCAGCAGCAGCACATCTCCTTCCCTCAGGACGATCTGCCCCAGCCGTTCCTGCAGGGTCTCCTGGCCGCGACGCAGGGCGAGCACCGTGGCGTTATGGCGTTGGCGGAAGCGGAGTTCGCGGAGGCTGGCTCCGGCCAGAGTGGATCCGGCCGGCAGCAGCACTTCAACTGTCTTCTGACCGCTCAGGTCATCACTGCTCAGATCGAAACCCGCATTGTTCCCCTGGGTGGTGAGCTGAACGGTGTGGTCCTGCTGGAGACGCAGCAGGTCCTGCCGGGTCACCCGCAGCAGCAGATGGTCGCCGGCCTGGAGCTTGCGGTCCGCCAGGGGGGGCATCAGGCGTTCTCCGGCACGCTGGAGCTCCAGCACATCCACATCGAAGCGGCGTTGCAGTCGGCTGTTGTGCAGGGAGACCCCCACCAGTTCCGAGTCCTGGGGGATGGTGACTTCGGTGCTGTAACTGCTGCGCTGGGGCGACAGCCCCAGCTCGTCATTGTCGTGGCCACGGTCCGGCAGCAGGGCCCGTGGTGCCAGCACCAGATAAGCGGCCCCCACAAGCCAGATCGGCAGGCTGATCAACGTGAAACTGAACAGCTCCAGGGATCCATGCCCGAGTTGCTGGCTGATGTCACTCACCAACAGGTTGACCGAACTGCCCAGCAGGGTGAGGGTTCCGCCGAGCACGGTTGAAAACGACAGGGGAAGCAGAACCCTGGATGGGGAGACCCCGCGCCGATGGCACCAGTTCTCCACCACCGGCAACAGCGATGCCACCACCGGTGTGTTGGGGACGATGCCGGACACCGGCGCGATCACTAAGGCCATCAGCGCGATCAGTCGTCTTGGCGAGCGGATCCGCTCTGAGGCGATCAGGGCGCGCAGGCGGTCCAGTGCTCCGCTTTTGAAGAGAGCAGCGGAGACCGGGAACAACCCCATCAGGGTGATCAGGGCGGGACTGCCGAATCCAGCCAGGGCCTCCGGTGGAGACAGCACCCCCGTGGCGACCAGAAGGCCGAGGCTGAGCAGGCCGGTGAGTTCCGGGGCCAGGGCTCCTGTGATGAACAGAGCAATCGCCAGAGCCAAAACCGTCAGGGTGATCACCGCCTGAGGGTTCTGAAGCGCGCTGATCAGCTCGGCCATTCGGGCGCAGGCCCTGCATCTGGATCTGATTCTGCCCCGGGATCAAAGAACTGCTCACGCAGCCAGTCCTGCAGACCCCGCAGGCCGTCTCCGCGCTTGGCGGATAAAAACAGTGTTTGAGCGTCCTGCCGCCGGATCATGTCCACGGACTCCAGCGGGCAGCGGTCGATCTGGTTGGCCACCACACGCCGTAACGCGGTGCTGCCCAGGGAATCCAGCAGCCGATGGACGGTGCTGAGCTGCCCGCACCAGTCGGGATCCGCCAGATCCACCACCACCAGCAGCACATCGGCATCGAGGGCTTCCTCCAACGTGGCTCGGAACGCTTCCACCAGCGGCTGAGGCAGGTCACGGATGAAACCAACGGTGTCTGTGATCAGCAGCTGGTGCGGACGTTGCCCCGGCCGCGGCAGCTCCAGTCGGCGGGTTGTGGGATCCAGGGTGGCGAAGAGCTTGTTCTCGGCCAGCACTCGATCGCTTTCGCGGCGACCGCAGAGAGCATTCAGCAGGCTCGATTTTCCGGCGTTGGTGTACCCCACCAGGGCTACCCGAGGCAGTCCCCGGCGTTGGTCCCGCAGTCGGCTGCGGTGTTGCTGCAGTTGCTGCTGATCCCGAAGCAGGCGGTCGATGCGGCGGCTGATGGCACGGCGATCCTTCTCCAGCTGCGTTTCACCGGGCCCTCGGGTGCCGATGCCGCCGCCCTGACGCGAGAGGCTGCGCCCCCGCCCCAGCAGGCGTGGCAGGCGATAGCGCAGTTGAGCCAGTTCCACCTGCAAGCGACCGGCGGCGCTGCCAGCCCGCTGGGCAAAGATGTCGAGGATGAGCTCACTGCGGTCGGAGACCGGACAGACCAGCAGCCGTTCAAGATTCCTGGCCTGAACGGGCGTGAGCTCACGATCCGTGACGACCAGTGAGGCGCCGCGGCGGCGCACTTCCAGGGCGGCCTCCTGCAGTTTTCCGGTGCCCCAGAGGGTCTGTGGATTGGCGCTGCCGGCACGCTGCGACACCACCGCCACCGGTTGGGCTCCAGCGCTGCGCACCAGTCCCTCCAGTTCTGCCAGTTCCCGTTCGCTGCGGTCCGCATCCCCGCTGGTGAGGGTCAGCAGCAGGACGGCTTCGATTGCTGGAGCGGAGACGGGAGGGGGCGCCTCCGCTGTTGTGATCGCACCAGGGCTCAGATCCTGCTGGCTGAGATCACGCAAATCCCCCTGGTCCAGCTGACGCCAGCCATGGGATTCCTCGCGGTCGGGCAGCAACAGTTCGGCGCTGCGCAGTCCATCGCGGCCCGGAACCGGGGCAAAGCGCAACCAGCTGATCGGATTCAGATCCAGGGCGACCACCGCCTCTGCCCTGTCCTGATGCAGGCCATGGCGGCTGAAGGGGCAGCTCAGCAGCCGCCAGCCGCCACCCCGTCGCCTTGGTGCCTGGGGCAGGTGCTGGCGAAGCGCCTCGGACCCTTGCAGGGGCCCCAGCCAGAGCAATCGGCAGAGCCCACGACCGTCCAGCACGAGATGCATGGACAGCTCAAGCTCCTGCACCAGTGCGGCCATCCTCTCCAGGGTCAGCAGATCAGCACCACTGCCTTCGGGATGGCGACGATGGCTGAGGCGGTCGAGCTGCCGATGCTGTCCGGGCCGAAGACCGCGGATTCGGCCGCCGAGATGGGCCTGCTTCAACGGCTCATCAGCCAGGCACCGGCGGAACGCAGCCCGAGGGACAGCCCTGGCAACCGGGTGAGATAGGTGGCCCGTCGGATCTTGAAGGCCAGGGGGCCGGCCAGGGTGATCCCCAGGCCGGTGAGCGTGGCGTCGCCGATGCCCAGGCTGAGCATCTCGCCGCGATCCTGGAACTGAAAGGGTTCCGGCTCCTGGGTGTGATCCATGGCCTGCAGGGCCTTGGCGACAGCGTCACCCTGCTGCATGGCGACCTGGGCGGTAGCGGGCCAGGGATTGGCGCTGCAACGTCCACAGTCCCCAGGGACGAAGACGTGGGGGTGGTCCAGAAGTCTCAGGTCCTCGCTGATGTTGAGGGGGGCTCTGGCGCCTGCGGGGTTCGGGTGGATGTCCGGCAGGGTGGGGCTGCTGCCGGCACTCCAGATCAGCCCGCTGTGGGGCAGGGATGTGCCGTCCTTGAAGCAGACGCGATCAGCATGGACTTCCGTGACCGCTGTGTTGAGGTGCAGGCAGACCTCCCGCCGCTCCAGAGCGGCGGCAGCTCGCTCACGGTTGAAGGAGGCACTGTTGGGCAGGATCCCGTCGCCCCTTTCCACCAGATGGATCCGGGCTGCTCCATCCAGCATGTCCGCCAGCTTGCAGGCCAGCTCCACTCCCGTTGGCCCCGCTCCGACAATCGCCACGGTGGTCTCCGGCGTCCTGCGTTTCTTCAGGTCGTCGACAAGGGCGCGCAGATGGGCCACATCGTCGAGATCGCGGAAGCCGCTGGCATGTTCGCGGACACCGGGAACCCCGAAATCATTCAGCTCAGTGCCGGTGGCCAGCACCAGATCACCCCATGGGAGAGACCCTGAGGCAACGGTGGTGAGTTGCCTGGCGTCCAGATCGATCCCGCTGACGCGGTCCTGCAGCCAGCAGATGCCGCGACTGCTGAGCAGCTGGCGATAGGCGGGTGCCACTTCCCAGCTCTGCAGTTCACCACTCAACAGTTCGTAGAGAAGAGGCTGGAACAGGAAACGGTCACGAGGCTCGATCAACACCACCGGTCGCTCCGGCAAGCGTTCATGCACGGCCAAGGCACTGAACAGGCCGGCGAAACCTCCTCCAACCACCACCACGGTTTCAGGTGATGACAGAGGTGTTGCCATGGAACGTCCGGTGTTGATGAAACCTTAGGCAGCCCGTCCCACAGGGCGACAGGGGAAGATGGGAGCGGTGATGGATGGGGTCCGCGGCATGACGGGCGTGTTGGTTCGAGACAATCTCGATGCGGACCGCAGCGGCCTGGAGCCGTTGAGTCCTCAGGAGCGACTCGCCTGGGCACACCAGCGCTTCGGATCCGGATTTGCTCTCACCACCAGCTTCGGCATTCAGTCAGCCGTGCTGCTGCACATGCTGAGTCAGCTGCCGGATGGTGACGTGATCCCTGTGGTCTGGGTGGACACCGGCTACCTCCCGGAGGAGACCTACCGCTACTGCGCCCAGCTCACGGAGTTGCTCCAGATTCGTCTTGTGGTGGCTCAAAGCGCAATGTCTCCGGCCCGGATGGAGGCCCTGCATGGCCGCCTCTGGGACACCGGAAAGCTCGATGACCTTGAGACGTATCACCAGATCCGCAAGGTGGAGCCCCTGGATCGGGCCATGGAGCAACTGGAGGTGAGCTGCTGGGCCAGTGGTGTGCGACGCGGCCAGACCGATCATCGCCGCTCAATGAGCCTGCTGGATCCGATCCGAGAGCGGCTCTCGCTGCGTCCGCTGTTGGATTGGACTCAGAAGGACATCTACTACTACATGCGGGACAACAATCTCCCCCAGCATCCGTTGTTCGAGCAGGGGTATTCCACCGTGGGGGATTGGCATTCCAGTGCTCCAGATGGCGCTGACCTGAGCGGTCGAAACACGCGCTTCGGAGGGCTCAAACAGGAGTGCGGCATCCACGTGCCTCAGGAGGCCGTGGAAGGGTTGATGGGGGATGGGATCTAGGCCGGATGGCGACCTGCGCCCTGCTGATCGGCAACAGCCGCTGGCACTGGGCCCATCGGCATGAGGACCGTTGGTGTTTTCAGCATGACGAGCCCGATCCGCAGCGGATCGACACGGCCAACCTGGTCTGGGCCGCTGTGGGAGAGGTCCCGGCAGCTCTGGAGAGCGCCCAGGATTCCCGACTCCAACTGAACGATGTTCCCCTGCAAGGCTGCCCGCCCTGGCTTGGTGTCGATCGGGCCCTCGGGGCCTGGGCTGCCTGGAGACGTCAACAATCCCAAGGTGGTGATCTCGATCAGGGTCTGTTGCTGGCCGATGCCGGCACTGTTCTCAGCCTGACCCTGCTCGATGGCGATGGCCGCTTCCGCGGAGGCCGTTTGATGCCTGGATTGCGTCTGCAGTTGCAGGCGATGGCATCGGGGACAGCCCTGCTGCCTGCATTGACCGGACAACAGCAAATTGATGATCCGTTCCCGATGGGCACCTCAGAGGCGATGGGCCAAGGGGTGATGGAGGGATTGGTGGCTGCCGTTGTGGATGCGCAGCAGCGCAGTGGGGCGTGCCTCTGGCTCTGTGGTGGTGACGCTCCCTGGCTGGAGCAGGCACTGATCCAGCGGGATGTATCAGTCCAGATGGATCAGCAGCTTCAGCTGCAGGCCATGGTGGAACTGATCCCGGTGATCAAGCCAGTTCCAGATCACTGAGGATGTCGTCGGCCATGGTGGCTGATTTGACCTTCCAGTAGATCTTTTCAAGCTTGCCGTCGGCATCCACCACGAAGGTGTGGCGCATCATGCCCATGTACTCACGACCCATGAACTTCTTCAGGCCGTAACTGTCGTAGCTGCTGGCGACCGCACAGGGCTCCACATCGGTCAGCAGCGTGAAGGGAAGCTCGTGCTTGCTGATGAATTTGGTGTGGGAGGTGGCGTTGTCCTTGCTGATGCCCAGCACCTTGATGCCGTGCTGCTCAAAGCGATCCCAGCGATCCCGGAAGTTGCAGGCCTCTTTGGTGCAGCCCGGGGTGTCGTCCTTGGGATAGAAATAGATGACGACCCGCTGGCCTCGCAACGTCGCCAGCTGCACCGGGTCGCCGTCCTGATTGGGGAGCGTGAAATCGGGTGCCGGATCACCGATCTGGAGAGCCACTGGAGCCATCGCTGGTTGGGAGTCGAAGCGTAACGGCCCTGTGGCTGATCCAGCACCATCAAGATCTGCCCTCCAAGGTGGAGCTTTCTCCTGCAGAGGCGGCCTGGATGGATGGCATGGCCACAGCCAGGGGCATTGAGTTCCGGCGCTCCAGGCTGTGGATGCGGCGCTGCCTCGCCGACTGCTTTGGGGTTGATCCAGCCACGGTGCCGTTGCAGGCACCACCGGGCGAGCCACCGACCCTGGCTGACGGCTGGGGTTTCGTGAGTCTCAGTCACTGCCGTGATGCGGTGTTCGTGGCCTGGTCCCCCGACGTTGTGGGGGTGGATCTGGAATGCCGCGACCGTCGTTTCCCCGCTGCGGCTTTGGCACGGCGTTTTTACTGCTCGGATGATCAACGGGAGCTCGACGATCTACCTGCTGAAACGCTGCGCTCGGCCGTGTTGAAGCAGTGGGTAGCCAAGGAAGCGTTGATCAAGATGCAACGGGGGAGCCTGGCGGTTGATCTGCGCCGTTGGCGCTGTGGCGTTGCGTCCTGCCAGGGGTCGCATCCAGCGCTGGTGGATCCTGTGCCGGTGCTGCGATTGCAGCTGAAGGGCTGGCTGATGGCTGTTGCCGGCGTCAGAGGACAGGTTGGCCCGATCTGCCTAGCTTGAAATCTCTTTTGTTTCGGCTGTTTTGATGGCCCATCAGCCGTGGACCCACTCGTTGGTGACCCTGATGGCAGCCACACCGTTGCTGGTCATCGGAGCGTTGGGATTGACGTCTGATCCGCGGGCTCCCATGGCACCGGGCCGTCAGAGCACCGAAGGGGTGTCACGCACCCGCTTGTCAGAACAGTTGGCCGAGCGGGAAATCGAACTCGATCAGCGGCGTGAGGCTCAAACGTTGCTTCAAGAGTTCATCCGTGGCCAGATGGCGCGTCATTACTGGGGAGGTTTTTCGCCGTCGCTGGCTGATCTTGGGCTGACGGTTCCGCGGCGCCTGGACACCCGCGTGGATCGAGATCTGTTGACGACCACCCTTCGGGTTCTGCCTCGACGCGGCTCGGAGGCCTATCTGGTGGGCATCGAACGACGGGGAGGACAGTTAACCAGTTGGTCCTGCCGCGGCCGCAAAGATCAGATCGGCAGTCGAAGGCAGACAGGATGTCCTAAGGGATGGACATTGCTCGATGTTCAGTAGCGTGAATGAACGAAATCCATTCATGCTCATCCCCAATCGATGGAGATGCTTGTGCCTAAAGTTGTGTTAATCAATTATTTTGCTAAACAACGGCTGAATAATTACAGGCTGGTTGGGTTTATGGACGGTTTTCGTCTTTGAGACTATTATGTAAATTGATTGATGCTTTATTTGCAGTCTGTGTTCAATCGTGCTGTTGCTGGTCTTGCTGTTTGTGCGTCTATGGCATTGATGGCTGCGCCTGGAGCTTTTGCAAATAATCTTTTTGGCTGGGATGCGGGGAGTGCGGCTTGGGTTGGTAATTTGCCTGCTCTTCTGAGTTTTTTGGAGACAGGCAGCATCAATGACCGCTCGCTTTTTGCAAGCATAAGAGACTCTGGATGGACAGCGGATGAGGTTCGTCTTGGAATGAGAAAGGTATATAATGTAGATGTGGCAAGAGTCGCTAGATTTTTAAATAGTCGAGAGGGAATTAATTTTCTTTCGCTTCAGACCTCTGCCTATTATCCTCGTAATGGGACGCGAATTTCTGCAATTCCAGCTTTGCGTTCGGCTATAATTAAGGCTTCGATTGGCGGCAATCTTTCATCGGTTGGAATTATAAGCAATCTTCCTGTTGACTTCCGTTTGTCTAGCGAAGGTTCTTTAGATGGTGGTGGGTTGGTGATTTGCGCCCCTGAAAAGGTTGATAAACGGCAGGCTTCTTCCTTGTTGAACTGGTATTTGTTCTTGCCTGCTTGTATCGCAAGAGATGCGGCTTTGTATTAGTAATCTGCGGGATTTCGAGGGCGCTATCTGAATTTTGTTGTCTATATGATTAAGAGAAATAAGACCCTGTGTCTTTATAGGATCTGCTGTTCGACGCTCTTTTCCTGGACTTGCTTTCCTGTAATTAATTGATGCCGCATCTGCAGCCGCAGTCCCTCCGATCCAAGTCCCTCCAGGGTTGTTCGCAGCAGCTGCAGTGGTTCATGTTTGATGCTGCCGAGCATGCGGCGGTACGCAGAGTCTTTGGCCAGCCATCGCTCCGCCAGGGACTGTCCCCCAGGCAACGTCAGAACCTCGTCCCATTGTTCGGTGTTCAGGCTCCAACCTTGCTCCTCCAGCGGCTGCATTTGGATTTGCAGTTGTTGCAGCCAATGTTGCTCCTGCTCCACCAGCGGTGACAGCGACGTTGCGGCAACTTGTGAAGCTGCGGTGAGGGCCCCTGCCGGGCCTTGCACGGCGCAGCTGATCAGCAGGCGCAGCCTGGCGTTCCTGTCGGCATGGCCCGTCAGAAACTGAGCCAGTTCGGTCCAGTTCATCTCCGGAAGATCAGCTGTGCTCAGGCGCCCGCCGATCCAATCGAAGACCTGATCGGATGGCAGCGCTTCAAGCCCATCCAGCAGCTGTGGCTGCCGCTCCGGTTCCAGCAGGTCGATCTGTGCCGCCAGTCGCTGGAGATCGTCGGGGCTTGGACAGATCAGGGTGACGCCTCCTTCCGGCACTCGGCGAAGTGGATCCAGTGCCCAGAGCAGGGAATGGCAGCCCAGCAGCAGGACGCGGTCCTGGCGCTGCCATTCCACATCAGCCCAGAGCCGTTGTCGCAGCAGGTGAAGGCGTTCACCCTCCTGCCCCAGCTGCCGCTGAATCCAGCGTTCCATCGCTGGGCTGTCGGGGCCACTGCTCAGCATCAGCGGCTGCTCTGTCGCCAGTTCCGCGGCTGCGGCCAGTTGTGCCGCACGGCGCTCGGCCATGCGCTCCCGGCGTTCCCCTTCCCAGCCCAACTGGCCCGGTTGCCAGAACACCTCCCCCTGCAGCGCTGTGGGGAGGTATTGCTGTTCGACCCAGTGCTCCGCGTAGGCATGGGGATAGCGGTAGCCGACGCCATCGCCGAAGGCATCGCCATCGCGGTTGGCATCCCGCAGGTGGCTGGGCACGTCCTGCCGGTTCGCCTCTCGCACACTCCTGAGGGCGTCAAAGAAGCCCAGCACGCTGTTGCTTTTCTCGGTTCCGGCCAGATAAAGGGCGGCCTGGGCCAGCGGATAAAGGCCTTCCGGCAGGCCGACTCGCTCGAAGGCCGCGGCGCAGGCCTCTACAACCACGATGGCTTGGGGATCGGCCAGGCCGATGTCCTCCCCCGCCGCGATCAACATGCGCCGGAAGATGTAGCGCGGATTTTCTCCGGCCTCCACCATCCGCGCCAGCCAGAACAGGGCGGCATCGGCATCGGATCCCCGCAGGGATTTGATGAAGGCGCTGATGGTGTCGTAGTGGGCGTCTCCCTGCTTGTCGTAGAGCACGGCCCGTTGCTGAATCGATTCCTCAGCGATCGCCAGGTCGATCCGAATCACCCCATCGGGCTCCGGCTCCGAGCTCTCCACCGCCAGTTCCAGGGCATTGAGCAGGCTGCGGGCATCGCCGCCTGCCACATCCACCAGATGCTCCGCTGCCTCGGGCGCCAGGATCACCTGGCGCGTTCCGTACCCCCGTTCCTCATCGTTGAGGGTCCGCCGCAGCAGCTGGTGTAGGTCGTCCGGTTCCAGTGGCAGCAGCCGGAACAGGCGCGAGCGGCTGACCAGCGCTTTGTTGACTTCGAAATAAGGGTTTTCCGTGGTGGCGCCGATCAGGGTCACCGTCCCGTTCTCGACCCAGGGCAACAGCGCATCCTGCTGTGCACTGTTGAAGCGGTGCACCTCGTCGATGAACAGGATCGAGCGCAGGCCGTGGCGTTCGAGGCGAAGCTTGGCGGCGTCCACCTCCGCGCGTAGATCCTTCACCCCGGCGAGCACTGCATTGAGGCTGCTGAAGTGAGCCCGCGTGTGGTTCGCCACGATTCGGGCGAGGGTCGTTTTGCCGACACCGGGAGGTCCATGCAGGATCAGATTGCCGACGCGGTCGGCTTTGATGGCACGCCGGAGGAGACGCCCCTGGGCCAGGATTCCCTGTTGGCCTTCAAATTCCTCCAGGGTGCGTGGACGCATGCGGTCGGCCAGGGGAGCCTGCTGCCGACGCCGCTGTTCACCCTGATAAGCGAAGAGGTCCTGACTCAACGGAGCTGCACCGACGGTCCCAATAGAACACCTCGCGCGGGGATACTGCAGCCCAGTGACTTTCAGCACATAATCGCCTATTGGCTCAACCTCCGTGCGTCATCCGCAGCGACTGCTCCTTTCCCTCGCCGCTCTGGTCACCGTCAGTTCCTGTAAGGGAGAAGCGCCTCAGCCGCCGCCGCCGCCGCCGAAGGTTCAGGCCGTCTCCGCCCAGATGGCGGATTTCACCGAAGGGGTCGACACCGTCAGCACCCTGGAGGCCAGCAACCTGGTGGAGCTGGCCGCACAGTCGGGTGGCCGGATCCTTGAGCTGAAGATCAAGCAAGGCGATGAAGTGGATCCCGGCCAGTTGCTGGTGGTGCTGGATCAAGCCGAAGAAAAAGCCAAGGCTGAAACCGCCAAGGCCAACTACGACCGCTACCGCTACCTGGCCGAGACAGGAGCCACCTCCCAGAAGGAGCTGGATCGCTATCGCACCCAGTACATCTCAGCGATGGCCAAGCTGAGTTACAGCAACCTGCGCTCCCCCTCCGGCGGCACCGTTGCCGATGTGAAGGTGAAGGTGGGTGATGTGATCCAACAGGGGCAGGTGTTCACCAGCCTGGTTCAGAACAACGAGCTGGAAGCCCGCGTTGAAGTGCCTGCGGTGTTTGCCAGTCGTCTCGCGCTGGGTCAGCCGGTGCTGCTCAGTGCGCCAGGCAGTGAGAACGTAATTGCCACAGGCAAAGTGGATTCAATCGACCCAAGGGTCAACAAAAAGACCCAGGGGCTTCTGGTGAAGGCGGTCTTCCCCAATGCCGACGGCAAGTTGCGCGATGGCCAGCGCCTGCGCACCAGGGTGCAGATCAAGTCGCAACAGGAGCTGTCGGTTCCCTTTGCAGCGGTGACCCAGACCTCCGGCCAGAGCTTCGTGTTCCGCCTCGGCAGTTTCGAGGAGCTCGAGCAGAACCCTGGCAAGGCTGACCTCGACAAGCTGGAGAAGGGCATCAAGGCTGGCAAACTTCCCGCCGATTCCCAGTTCGCTCTGCAGACCCCCGTCACCGTGGGCGAACTCGAGAATCAGCTGTACCCGATCACCAAGGGGCTTGAGGCCAATCAGAAGGTGGCCACCACCAATCTGCTCAACCTGAAGCACGGGATGCCTGTTCAGGTGCAGCCCGCCAAGGCCAACTGAGGTTGAACGATGTCTGCTTCCAATAATTTCATCACCAGGCCGGTCCTCAGCACGGTCTGCAGTCTGCTGATCGTGATCGTCGGTTTGATCGCGATTCCGATTCTGCCGATCGAAAACCTGCCGGATATTGCACCTCCCACGGTGAAGGTCCAGGCCACCTACGTGGGCGCTGATGCCGAGGCTGTCGAGCAGGGGGTCACCTCTGTGCTTGAGCAGCAGATCAACGGGGTGGAGAACATGGACTTCATCACCTCCAACAGCTCCTCCGATGGCGTGAGCTCGATCTCGGTGTCGTTTGAAAGCGGCACGGACGGCAACATCAATCAGGTGAACGTGCAGAACCGCGTTTCCCTGGCCGAACCCCAGCTGCCTGAGGAGGTGCGCAAGTCGGGGGTGACGGTTAACAAGGCCTCCAACTCGATCCTGCTCGTTTACAACTTCGTCAACGAAGACCCCTCCAAGACCGAATACTCGGTGGAGACGATCAGTGGCTATCTCGACAAGAACCTCACCGACAACGTAAAGCGCGTCAAAGGCGTCGGCGATGTCACCTACTTCGGCAACAGGAAGATCGCCTTCCGGCTCTGGCTGGATCCCGAAAAACTCACCGCCAACAACCTCTCGGCCACCGATGTGGTCAATCAACTGCGCAGTCAGAACCGACTCGTAGCTGCTGGCAAGATTGGTGGTGCACCAGCCCCTGAAGGTCAGGAATACACCTTCACGGTTCAGCTCCAGGGCCGCCTGACCAGCACTCAGGAGTTCGAGAACATCATTCTGAGAACCACCGATGCCGGTGGCCTGGTGCGCCTCAAGGATGTGGGGCGGGTGGAGCTCGGCGGTGAGATCTACGGCATCGATGCCATGGACCTCAAAGGAACGCCATCCGTTGGTATTGCCATCTATCAGCTCAGCGGCAGCAACGCCATTGAGGTGTCCAACGGTGTGAAGGATGTGCTGGATGAATTCGAGAAAACCCTTCCCGTGGGCCTCGGCGTTCAGAAGATCTACGACACCACCGACTTCATCAACCAGTCGATCAAGGGTGTGACCAACTCCCTGCGGGATGCGGTGATTCTTGTGGTGCTGATCCTGTTCCTGTTCCTGCAGAACTGGAAGGCGACGCTTGTGCCTGCCATTGCCATTCCTGTGGCGTTGATCGGCACCTTCGCCTTGGTGCTGGCCTTCGGTTTCTCGCTCAACCAGCTCACCCTGTTCGGCCTGGTGCTGGCGACGGGTCTGGTGGTGGACGATGCCATCACGGTGGTGGAAGACACCTCCGCCAAGAAGGCGGAGGGCATGACCTCTGTTCAGGCAGCCATGGAAACCATGGATGAGCTGTTCGGCGCTGTGATCGCCACCTCCCTGGTGAAGATGGCGGTGTTCCTGCCGGTGCTGTTCTTCCCCGGTGCCACCGGCACGATCTACAAGCAGTTCGCCGCCACGATTCTCTTCTCGATCGGCATCTCCACCTTCAATGCGTTGACGTTCTCGCCGATGTTGTCGGCGTTGTTGCTCTCCAAGGAGACCAAGGAGCTCAGCCGTAATCAGTACGCCACAGCCGGTGTGGTGCTGGGCTTTTTTTATGGACTGCTCAGCGCCGGCAATGGTGCTGCGGCCGCCATCGTCCCGATGGTGGCGGGTGGCGTGATCGGCTTCATCGCTTCCAAGATCACCGGGATGCCCCTACGACTTCCCTTCGCCGCTGGTGGAGCGGCCGTCGGGGTGGTCACCACCGGCGTGATCTTCACCAATCCGATTCCGGTGGTGCTGTTCACCGCCATTGGTCTGGTGGGGGGCTACTTCGTTCCGGTGATCTTCACCAACTTCAACCGCTTCTACAGCGGCTTTGAGAAGCGCTACGCCTCCATCCTGGACGCTGTCATGAAGGCCCGTCCGATCGTGATGGCGGCCCTGGCGGCCGGCATCCTGCTCACCGGCTTTGCCTTCACCCGCATCCCCGGCGGTTTTGTGCCGATTGAGGATCAGGGGTACGCCATCGGTTTCGTCCAGGCGCCTGATGGCGTCTCCAACGAGAAAACCCTGGCGATCAACCGCCAGGTGGCTGAAGTTCTTCGCACTGAAGAGGATGTGGCCTCCGCTGCCCTGTTCAGTGGCGCCAGCCTTGATGGCAACGCACCCAACAAGGGTCTGTTCTTCATCGGCATGAAGCACTGGGATGAACGTCCTGGCGCTGAACACACCGTGGGTGCCGTGGTGAAGCGTCTCAACGCCAAGATGTATGGCGCCATCGATGCCGGCCGGGTGTTCGTGGTGGAGCCGCCTTCAATCCCGGGTTATGGCACCGGCGGTGGCTTCGAGTTCCAGCTGCTGGATCAGAGCAGCGGTGTCTATTCCCTCAACGACTTCTTCGGCACGGCGCAGCAGATCATGCAGGCCGGCAATGCCAACCCCGTGCTGAACCGCGTTTACTCGCTGTTCTCACCTCAGGCGCCGCAATACAAGATCAATGTGGATCGTGAGCAGATGGCGTCTCTCGGCGTGGACTTCGGCTCCGCCATGTCCGCCTTCAGCGTCAACTTCGGTGGTGCCTATGTGAACGACACCTTCCAGGAAGGCAAGGTGCGTCGCGTCTATGTGCAGGCCGATGAAGTGAGTCGGGCCACCCCTCAGCGCCTGTCCGCCATCTATGTGCCCAACATCGAGGGTGAGCAGGTCCCCCTCTCGGAGTTCTTCACGGTCAAACAGACCGTGGGCCCGAGTGTGATTCCTCACTTCAACCTTTATCGCTCGATCAAGATCGAGGGCACTCCCAAGGAGGGCAACAGTTCCGGTCAGGCGATCGGGGCGATGAAGCAGATCTTCAGCGCTGGCAGCTATCAGGGTCTCGGTTTCGACTGGACTGGCATCTCCCGTGAAGAAGTGAAGGCCGGATCCCTGGCCGTCGTGATCTTCGCCCTGGGCATCCTGGCGGTGTTCCTGGTGCTGTCGGCCCAGTACGAGAGCTACTCCGATCCGATCATCATCCTGCTGACGGTGCCCACCGCACTGCTTGGTGCTCTGGTGTTCCTCGGCGGGGCCGGCCAGGTTCTCAACATCTACGCCCAGGTGGGTCTGGTGATGCTGATCGGTCTGGCGGGTGGCAACGCGATTCTGATCGTCGACCTGGCCAACCAGAAAATGGGTGAGGGTGAGTCGGCCCTGGAAGCCGCCAAGTTCTCAGCGAAATCCCGTCTGCGGCCGATTCTGATGACGGCGATCTCGTCCCTTACCGGTTTCCTTCCGCTGATGCTGGCCAGCGGTGCCGGTGCCCAGAGTCAGTCGTCCCTGGGTCTGGTGGTGTTCGGCGGCCTGCTGGTGGCCACATTCCTCTCCACCCTGGTGGTGCCTGTGTTCTACGTGGTGATGAAGTCGTTGCTGGGTCAGGCGGATGCCAAGCCACAGGATGAGGCTTCTACCCCAACCACGCAGCCGGGTTGATGTCTGGAAAGAAGCCTGAGCTCAATCAGACCAAGCCCTTCAGTGGCATGAGGGTTCTGGTGGCTGTTGCCATTGGCTGTGCCCTTGGGGCTGCGGTGGCTTATTTCATCAAGGTGCTGATCGACAACAGCCCGGCGGAGATCGATCTGCGGCGCCTGCGCCTCTTCTATCTGATGGTGATCAGCTCAGGCGGCCTGGGTGGTTTCGCCATCGAAACCATGCGCCAGTTGCAAGAGGAGGCCAACGACCCTCTCTATCGCCCGAAGAACCCGTACCGGGGCCGTCGTCCGCTCTGAAATGAATCCCACCAAAAAAAGCCACCCCTCGGGGTGGCTTTGCTGTTCGTGATTGGTTCTCTCTTCAGGTGATCACGGTGGGGCGATCCATGCCCGTGCGCTGCTTGATCTCGGCGAGGTCGTTGATGGCGCTGATCATCTCGGCCAGGGCGACCTGGGGATCCTGGTTGAGGTCGCCGCTGCTGGGCACGTAGCTCTCCAGATAAACGCGGATCGTGGCTCCCTTGGTGCCGGTGCCCGAGAGGCGCACCATCACGCGGCTGCCGTCGTCTAACAGGATGCGCAGGCCCTGGCCTTTGGTGACGGACCCGTCGACGGGATCGGTGTAGCTGAAGTTGTCGGCTCCACGGATGGTGCGGCCTGCGAAGGACTGACCGACCAGGGAGGGCAGCGTGCCCTCGAGGCGGTCGAACAGACCGTGGGCGGCGTCACTGGCGACGGCTTCGTAGTCGTGCCGTGAGTAGTAGTGACGCCCGAAGCGCTTCCAGTGTTCCGCCATGATCTCGGCAACGCTGCAGCGACGCTCGGCCAGGATCTGCAGCCAGAACAGCACGGCCCAGAGGCCGTCTTTCTCGCGCACGTGGTTGCTGCCGGTGCCGAAGCTTTCTTCGCCGCAGAGGGTGATCTTGCCGGCGTCCAGCAGGTTGCCGAAGAACTTCCAGCCCGTGGGTGTCTCGTAGCAGTCAATGCCCAGCTCTTTGGCCACCACATCCACAGCTGAGCTGGTGGGCATAGAGCGGGCCACACCGGCCAGGCCGTTGGCGTAGGCCGGAGCCACCGTGGCATTGGCAGTGAGCACGGCGAGGCTGTCGCTGGGGTTCACGAAGCAGCGTTGGCCCAGGATCATGTTGCGATCGCCGTCACCGTCGCAGGCCGCACCGAAGCGGTAGTCGTCGCCGTCGAGCAGCAGCTCGGACAGCTCGTGGGCGTAGGTGAGGTTGGGGTCGGGATGGCCGCCGCCGAAGTCCTCCAGCGGTGTGCCGTTACGGACGCTCCCGGCCGGTGCACCCAGCAGTCCCTCGAACAGGCGGGTGGCGTAGGGCCCGGTGACGGCGTGCATGGCGTCGAAGGCCAGCGGGAAGTCGCTGCGAAGCAGATCGCGGATCTGATCGAAGTTGAACAGCTCCTGCATCAGGGCGACGAAGTCGTCGACGCCGTCGATCACCTCCACCTGCATCGCACCGATGCTGTGGAGACCCGGCTCATCCAGGGGGATCGCTGGGGCTTCAACGATCGTGTACTGCTCCAGGGTCTTGGTGCACTCGAACACCGCATCGGTGAACGATGCGGGGGTGGGGCCGCCGTTGGCGCCGTTGACCTTGACGCCGAAGTCGCCCTTCGGTCCACCGGGGTTATGGCTGGCCGACAGGATGATGCCGCCGATGGCCTGGCGCTGGCGGATCAGGTTGGAAGCGGCAGGAGTGGAGAGGATGCCGCCGGTGGTGACGATCACTTTGCTTAGGCCATGGGCGGCCCCCATGCGCAGGATCACATCAATGGCGCGGCGGTTGCCGTAACGGCCGTCCCCTCCGAGCACCAGAGTTCCCCCCTGCACGCCCGGCAGCGTGCGCAACGACGCTTCGATAAAGCTCTCCAGGTAGTGGGGCTCCTCGAACTGCTGGCTGCTTTTGCGCAGCCCGGAGGTGCCGGGCTTCTGATCCGTGAAGGGTGCATCCAGGTGCACCAGACGCTGGGTCGGTTCCGCGGGGGCCGAGGTGGTCATCGCAACGGACAGGACTCTCTGCGGAACCTAAACATGGAAAAGGCCTTCCACCGTGTTGGGTACGACCAGTTGCTGTCGTTACCTGAGGTGGTCGACCTCACGCGGGATTACCTGTTGATCAGGACTGCGTCGGTGCCACCGGTTTGGCTTTCTTCGGTTTGGCAGGTTTGGCACAGATCCGCGTGATCCTCCGTGCCGGTTCGTCGATGGCGTCGCGACGTTTGTAATCGTTGGTTGGCGCCACTCTGGCCTGTTCCAACAGGCTCCAGGCCACGTCCTTGCAGACTCCAGGCAGCAAAGGGTGATCCATCAGAGGGTCAGCCAGAGACCGTGCGCGATCGCAGGTTTCCTTGCTGTTCTCCCTGGAACAGTCAAACGCCGCCCTCTTAACAGCACGCAATTGATCCTTGCTGGGCCAGGTTGGTGGCGGTCCGGCAGCCTGTGCTGGCAGGGTCAGCGCCAGCAACAGCAGCAGCCGAGTGGAGATGGAGTGGCTCATGGCGGCATTGTGACCGGAACTGATCGCTAATTGCGTTTGCACAACAAAAAGCCCCCTCCTCGGAGGGGGCTTTCCGATTCAGTTGATCTGAATCGTTTGTTGATTCCAGATCAACCGATGGCAGGAGCTTGCAGAGCCACAGGAGTGGACTCAGCAGCAGCCAGGTCGAGGGGGAAGTTGTGAGCGTTGCGCTCGTGCATCACTTCCATACCGAGGCCGGCACGGTTCAACACGTCGGCCCAGGTGTTCAGGACGCGGCCCTGACCATCAAGGATGGACTGGTTGAAGTTGAAGCCGTTCAGGTTGAAGGCCATGGTTGACACGCCCAGGGCGGTGAACCAGATGCCGACAACAGGCCAGGCAGCCAGGAAGAAGTGAAGGCTACGGCTGTTGTTGAAGGAGGCGTATTGGAAGATCAGGCGACCGAAGTAACCGTGGGCAGCCACGATGTTGTAGGTCTCTTCCTCTTGGCCGAACTTGTAGCCGTAGTTCTGGGACTCGGTCTCGGTGGTTTCACGCACCAGGGAGGAGGTCACCAGGGAGCCGTGCATGGCGGAGAACAGGGAACCACCGAACACACCTGCAACACCCAGCATGTGGAAGGGGTGCATCAGGATGTTGTGCTCAGCCTGGAACACCAGCATGTAGTTGAACGTGCCGGAGATGCCCAGGGGCATGGCGTCAGAGAAGGAGCCCTGACCGAAGGGGTAGACCAGGAAGACTGCAGAGGCAGCAGCGACAGGTGCGCTGTAGGCGACGCAGATCCAGGGGCGCATGCCCAGGCGGTAGGAGAGTTCCCACTCACGACCCATGTAGGCGTAGATGCCGATCAGGAAGTGGAAGACGACGAGCTGGAAAGGACCGCCGTTGTACAGCCACTCATCGAGAGAAGCGGCTTCCCAGATGGGATAGAAGTGCAGGCCGATGGCGTTGCTGGAAGGAACAACAGCACCGGAGATGATGTTGTTGCCGTAGATCAGGGAGCCAGCGACAGGCTCGCGGATGCCATCGATGTCAACCGGAGGAGCGGCGACGAAAGCGATGACGAAGCAGATGGTGGCAGCCAGCAGGGTGGGGATCATCAGCACACCGAACCAACCGACATACAGACGGTTGTTGGTGGAGGTGACCCACTCGCAGAAGGCCTGCCAGCTGGAAGCGCCGGAGCGCTGCTGGAGGGTGGTGGTCATGAGAACGGAAAGAAGTGTTCCCGAAGGAACGGTTTAAGGAAGGGCAGGGACGCCCTGCCTCACACCAATGTAACGGAAGGTTGAGAGGTGTGTTCTCCCGTTTACAAAGCAAATGTGAAGGATGGTTGAGCGCTGTTCGTGGTGGCGCTTGTTAGCGTCCCGAAAATCCCTGCAGCAGCAGCGTTGTTCTCAAACCAGGAACGGGTGCTGCTGGTGCGGCTCCCCTGTAATCCGATTTTTCCGATCGGTCCGATCTATCTGGCGGACCATCTGCACAAATGCTTTCCAGGAATGCCGCAACGCATTCTTGACCTGGCGGCCTTGCCAGTCCTCGACGTTCAGCGGGTCCTGCTCTCCACCGTCGATCAGTTCCGGCCCACGCTTCTGGTGTTCTCCTGGCGGGACATCCAGATCTACGCGCCCGTCGACGGACGGGGTGGCAATCCACTTCAGAACTCCTTTGAAGTGTTCTATGCCCGCAACCCGTTCAAGCGCCTGCACGGTGCTCTGGGTGGACTGCGGCTGATGACCACCCATTACGGAGAGTTGTTTCGCAATCAGGGTTTGGTGCGATCCGGACTGCGACAGGCCCGTCGTTATCACCCGGCAGCCCGTGCCGTTCTTGGGGGCGGGGCGGTCAGCGTGTTTTACGAGCAGCTTGGGCGCTCCTTGCCGAAGGGAACCATCGTGTCCATCGGTGAAGGGGAACCTCTGCTGGAGAAGTTGATCCAGGGAGCGTCCCTCGATGAGGAACGTTGCTTTGTGGTGGGCGAGTCACCCCGCCCTGGATTGATCCACGAACAGCCGGAAAGTCGGCCCAAGACCGCCTGCGATTACGACTACATCGCCTCGATCTGGCCTCAGCTCAACTGGTACCTCGAGGGGGGCGACTTCTACGTCGGCGTGCAGACCAAACGCGGCTGTCCCCACAACTGTTGCTACTGCGTCTACACCGTTGTTGAGGGCAAGCAGGTTCGCCTGAATCCGGTGGAGGAGGTGGTGAAGGAAATGCGTCAGCTCTACGACCGTGGGGTGCGTGGCTTCTGGTTCACCGATGCTCAGTTCATCCCTGCCCGTCGCTACATCGAGGACGCCAAGGAATTACTGCGAGCCATCAAAGCTGAGGGGCTCACCGGCATCCGTTGGGCTGCCTACATCCGCGCCGACAACCTCGATCCCGAGCTGGCGCAACTGATGGTGGAGACGGGCATGAGCTACTTCGAGATCGGCATCACCTCCGGTTCCCAGGAACTCGTTCGCAAGATGCGCATGGGGTACAACCTCAGAACCGTGCTGGAGAGCTGCCGGATGCTGGCTGATGCCGGGTTCCGTGATCACGTGTCGGTGAATTACTCCTTCAACGTGATTGATGAACGGCCCGAAACCATTCGTCAGACCGTTGCCTATCACCGTGAGTTGGAAACGATCTTTGGTGCCGATCGCGTCGAACCGGCGATCTTCTTCATCGGATTGCAGCCGCACACCCATCTGGAGCAATACGGCTTTGATCAGGGTCTGATCAAACCTGGATACAACCCGATGAGCATGATGCCGTGGACGGCACGCAAGCTGCTCTGGAATCCGGAGCCGATGGGCAGCACCTTCGGTCGCGTCTGCCTGGAGGCCTTTGATCAGAATCCCGGCGATTTCGGCCGCACGGTTCTGTCTTTGCTGGAACGTGATTACGGCTCAGCGCCGCTTCAGGATGCCTTGCGTGCTCCCGTCTCAGGACGCGCTGCCCTGGCGACGGCGGTGAGTTGAAAGGTCAGCAGGATCAATAACCCTCCGATCCCCATCAATCCGCCGATGGGATTCGGGGACAGTCCACCCGGGCCCACCAACCAGGCTGGTGCATCGGGTGACAGTTGCACCAGGCCGCTCTGGATCAGAAACCAGCCGCCAACCAAGCCTCCATGGAGGCCAATGCATCCCCAGAGGGATCCACCATCCAGCCGGCGTTGCAGGGCCAGGGCTAGCCCCAGCAGAAACAATCCGCTCAGCAATCCCAGCATGGAGACGACGCCGAGGTTGAAGCGGGTGTGCACCAGGCTGAAGACCAGCGCCTGAATCAGCAGGGCTGCTGCAGAACTCAGCAGTTCATTGAGTTCCCGCCACAGCCAGGCCCGAAAGATCAGCTCCTCGGCAAATCCCACTCCGAGGGCCAGCAGGAGGGCATTGAGCATGCGGTTGATGGAGACTTCCCCGATCCAATGCCCCCAGCTGCCCAGCAGCACCGGCAGCAGCACAATCCCCAGCAGGATTGATGCCAGAACCATTCCGCCGCACAGTGCTGGGATGATCGGCCTCCGCCCCTGGCAACCACTGGCGGTCAGCCCGAGGGCCGCCCATCCATCAGGGGATCTCCACCTCAGCCGGCTCCATCGGGGCAGAAGACCCACCAGTAAAAGGAAGCTGATCAGGGTGCCGATCAAAGCCTGTCGTTCGGGGGGCACTCCGAAGGGGATCAGTGGCCAGGCCAGAAGCCAGCCGAGGGCATACAACGTTGGAATCAGAAGCACAGCGGAAAGCCATGCCGGCTTGAGCTGGATACCCTGATCCCGAAGCGACAGCAGGGATCTGATCAGTTTTCCGGCTCGATCGTGCTGGTGAGGCCCTTGGCTTTCAGGGTCTCGCAATAAAACTCGGCCGGCTCGAGATCACACACGATCACAAGGCCGACGCCGGTGTTGTGAGCCTCCATCATCACGGCCATGGCGTCCTGCTCACTGAGTTGTGGCACCACCTGACGCAAAGTGCTCACCACGTATTCCATGGTGTTCACCGGATCGTTGTGGAGCAGCACCTTGTAGCGCGGTGATGGTTTGCGGACCCGTTCCGGGGCCTTTTCCATCACCGCAGCTCCACCGGGGGAACGGGTCGGTGTATCCACCGCCATAGCCATGGTGTTCGGTTGATCCAAATCTAAAGGGAATCGATGCACAACCTGCTCAGAGGGCTTTGATCCGAGCCATCGCAGCATCCACGTTGGCACGGCTGTTGAAGGCGGACAGGCGGAAGTAGCCCTCCCCAGCGGCGCCGAAGCCACTGCCGGGTGTGCCCACCACGTTCGCTTTGTTGAGCATGTGGTCAAAGAAGCCCCAGGAGTCCATGCCGTCAGGGGTCTTGATCCAGACGTAAGGCGCGTGCTCGCCCCCGTAGATGGTGAGACCGGCAGCACTGAGCTCCCGGCGGATGATGGCGGCGTTCTCCATGTAGAAGTTCACCAGGCCCTTCACTTCCGCCTGGCCAGCTTCGGAGTACACCGCTTCTGCACCACGCTGAATGATGTAGCTGACGCCGTTGAACTTGGTGCTCTGGCGACGGTTCCACAGGCCCCAAAGCTCCACGTCCTCTCCGTTGGCGGCTTTGCCCTTCAGGCCTTTGGGTACCACGGTGAAAGCACAGCGCGTGCCAGTGAAGCCGGCGTTCTTGGAGAAGGAACGGAATTCCATGGCGCAGTCGCGTGCGCCTTCGATCTCAAAGATCGAATGGGGGAGGCTCGGATCCTGAATGAAGGCTTCGTAAGCGGCATCAAACAGGATCAGGGCGCCGTTGCTGCGGGCGTAATCCACCCAGGCTTTCAGCTGTTCCTTTGTGGCCACCGCTCCGGTGGGGTTGTTGGGGAAGCACAGATAGATCAGATCCACAGGCTCGCTTGGGATCTGGGCGGCAAAGCCGTTGTCGGCGCTGATCGGCAGGTAGGTGAGACCCGCGTAGCGGCCTTCATCTCCGGCCTCACCGGTGCGGCCAGCCATCACGTTGGTGTCCACGTAAACGGGGTACACCGGATCGGTCACGGCGATGCGATTGCCCTCCCCGAGGATGTCGAGAATGTTGCTGCTGTCGCATTTGGAGCCGTCGGAGACGAAGATCTCTTCGGCGCTGATATCGCATCCGCGGGCCTGGAAGTCCTGCTTGGCGATCGCCTCGCGCAGCCAGCCATAGCCCTGCTCGGGACCGTAACCGTGAAAACCTTCGGCGGTGCCCATGGCATCAATGGCGGCTTTCATCGCTTCGCGACAGGCCAGTGGAAGCGGCTCCGTCACATCGCCGATGCCCAGGCGGATCAGTGCAGCATCTGGGTTGGCGGCGCTGAAGGCTTTGACCCGACGTCCGATTTCCGGGAACAGGTAGCCCGCTTTGAGTCTGAGGTAATTGCCGTTGACCTGCACCACGGAACCGAAGGGGTTTCTGCGGGTGCATCCTGCCCTGTCGACCGCTCCATACGATGACGTCAGGTGTGAGGACATCCGTCGTGGTCGTGTCTGCCCCGGATCACCCGGTTGATTTTCACCAGCTGGTGGACAGCGGCATCAACAAGCCCGCCCGCTACATGGGCCATGAGCTTGGTGTCGAGCCGCGGGATTGGCAGGCGGCTCAGGTGCGTTGGGCTCTCACCTATCCCGAGATCTACGAGGTGGGCTCAAGCAACCTGGGCCACATCATTCTTTATTCGATCCTCAATGCGGTCCCCGGTCAGCTCTGTGATCGGGCTTATCTGCCGGCGGCCGATCTGGCGGCCCGACTGCGGGAGCAGGAGCAGGCCCTCTTCGGCGTGGAAAGCCGCCGACCCTTGCCAGCCTTCGACATCCTCGGCTTCAGCCTGAGTTACGAGCTGGGTGCCACCAACATCCTGGAGATGCTGGATCTGTGCCGGGTGCCGCTGCATGCATCAGACCGCGGTGATCTCCCCCTCACTGATCCGGCGGCACCTCCGCTGATCTTTGCCGGTGGTCCTACGGCCACAAGCAACCCCGAGCCCTATGCCCCGTTCTTCGATTTCATCGCCCTGGGGGATGGTGAGGAACTGCTGCCCGAGATCGGGCTGGTGGTGGCTCAGGCCAAGGCCGAGGGCCTGAGCCGTTCACAACTGCTGCGGGATCTGGCTCAGGTTCCCGGGGTTTACGTCCCGTCGCTGTATGAACCAGGCGACGACGGCGTCACCCTGCAGCCCCTGCATCCTGAGTTGCCGCGCCGGGTGCTGCGCCGGGTGGCGACGCCGATGCCGCACTACGCCATGGGCCTGGTGCCCCATGTGGAAACGGTGCACGACCGGCTCACCGTGGAGATTCGCCGCGGCTGCACCCGCGGCTGCCGCTTCTGTCAGCCCGGAATGCTCACCAGGCCGGCACGGGATGTGGAGCCGGAAGCGGTGATCGAGGCCGTGGAAACCGGGATGAAACGGACCGGCTACAGCGACTTCTCGCTGCTGTCGCTCAGCTGCAGCGATTACCTGGCCCTGCCAGCGGTGGGGGTGGAGCTGCGCAACCGTCTGGCGGACCAGAACGTGACCCTGCAGCTGCCGAGCCAGCGGGTGGACCGATTTGATCAAGACATCGCCCACATCCTGGGTGGAACGCGCCAGGCCGGACTCACCTTCGCGCCTGAAGCCGGCACCCAGCGTCTGCGGGACATCGTCAACAAAGGCCTGACCGATGACGACCTGCTCCATGGCATTCGCACCGCCATGGAGAACGGCTATCGCAAGGTGAAGCTCTACTTCATGATCGGCTTGCCGGGGGAAATCGATGCCGACGTGCTCGGGATCGTCGACACCTGCGTGATGCTTCAGCAGCGCTGCCGTGATCTGGGGCGGCTGAACCTGAACATCACCATCAGCAATTTCACGCCGAAGCCCCACACGCCGTTCCAGTGGCACAGCGTCTCCACCGATGAGTTCATCCGGCGTCAGGACTTATTGCGTGGGGCTTTCAAGCGCTTGCGTGGGGTGAAGGTGAATTTCACCGACGTGAGGCTGTCGGCCATGGAGGATTTCGTCGGCCGCAGCGATCGTCGCCTGGCGCCGGTGATCGAGGCCGCCTGGCGGGCTGGAGCGGGGATGGATGCCTGGTTTGAATCCCAGGACCGCGCCTATGCCGCCTGGACCGGGGCCATTGCCGCTGCTGGCCTGGAGGGGCGTTACCGCGACATGGAGGTGGGTGGTTGGAGCGCCGTGACGGCTTTGGATCGGCAGGACCTCGACAGCTTCTGCGCTCAGCCGCTGCCCTGGGATCACATCGACACCGGCATCGACAAGAGTTGGTTGGCAGAGGATCTGAAACGGGCTCTGGCGGCGGCGGTGGTGCCGGACTGCTCCTTTGACGGTTGCAGCAGCTGCGGGGTTTGCGGGCCGGATCTCGGCCACAACGTGGTGGTGCCTCCCCCGGCGGTGCCAACACAGCTGCCCACACAGGCCCCCGCCAGTGACAGGGTCTGCCGCTTGCGGATCCGTTTCGCCAAGACCGGCTCGATGGCCCTGCTCAGCCATCTCGATTTGATGCGGATGGTGGAGCGGGCTCTGCGCCGCAGTGCCCTGCCGATCAGCTTCACCGGTGGATTTCATCCGCTTCCACGGATCCAGATCGCCCTGGCACTGCCGCTGGGGGCAGAAGCGGATGGCGAGTGGATGGATCTCGAGTTCACCAGAAGCATCACGGGTGAGCAGTTGCTTGCGTCGCTGCAAGGTCTGCTGCCGAACGGTCTGGCCTTGCTCTCAGCGGAGGAGGTGCCGGTCAGCGGCAAGAGCCTGTCCCAGAACATCACCGGTGCTGTTTGGAGTTTCGATCTCCAGCTGCAGCCTGAGGTGCATCCCCGCTGGTCTGAGGCCGTTGAGGCCCTCATGGCTGCTGAGCAATTGATCTGGCATGACACCGATAAGAAAGGTCGCCCCCGCGAGCGGGACTGCCGGCCGGCCCTGCGCGCGTTGATTTTGGTCAGCCCTGGGGATGACCAGCAGGTGAGGTTGCGGCTCGAGGCCGCGGTGGATCCCATGGGGCGCAGCATCCGTCCCTCCCAGATCAAGCACTGGCTGGAAGCTGAGCTCGGTGTGCCGCTGCAACTGCACGATCTGCGTCGTGAGGCTTTGCAACTGGCTGAGTGCTAATTTGACTACAGAACAGCGGGCATTTCTGTCTCGTCCTGTTCCGGTCTTGCCTGATCCGCTATCGGATATCGAGGTCCATCGCTCGAGCGACGGTCCGTTCAGAACCCAATTCCTTCGAGCGCGTTCCAGAGGAGTTTCGACTCCGCAACATTTCGACCTTCATCGGTCCATCCATCCCTAACCACCCCTGCAGCGCGGCGGATGTCGGCTGATGGGATTTTGAGCCTCGCGTGGGCTTGCACGACCATTTATGCCCCAGCAAATTGTCATTGCGGAGCAGCTGCGCATCGCTGCGGTGCTGACCGATGAACGGGTTGATGAACTGATCGTTGCCCAAGGTCGCTACCAGATCGGCGATGTTTATCTCGGCACCGTCGAGAACGTTCTTCCTGGTATAGATGCGGCCTTCGTCAACATCGGCGAAAGTGAAAAGAACGGGTTCATCCACGTCACGGATCTGGGCCCACTGCGGCTGAAAAAAGGGTCGGCCGGCATCACCGAACTGCTGGAACCACGCCAGAAGGTGTTGGTGCAGGTGATGAAGGAGCCCACCGGCACCAAGGGGCCTCGACTCACCGGCAATCTGGCGCTCCCCGGGCGCTATCTGGTGCTGCAGCCCCACGGACAGGGGGTGAACATCTCGCGCCGGATCAGTTCTGAGGCCGAGCGCAATCGCCTTCGGGCTCTCGGCGTGCTGATCAAGCCCCCCGGAGCGGGGTTGCTGATTCGCACCGAAGCCGATGGCATTGCCGAGGATCAGCTGATTGATGATCTCGAATCCCTTCTGCGGCAGTGGGAAGCGATTCAGCAGGCGGCCGAGACGGCGACGCCCCCGGTGCTGCTCAATCGGGACGAGGATTTCATCAACCGAATCCTGCGGGATCACACCGGTCCGGACCTGGCCCGGGTGGTGGTGGACGAGCCCGCCGCCGTCGCCCGCGTCACCGGTTTTCTCGGCGCCGAAGCAGACAAGGTTCAGGTGGAGGCCCACAGCGAGCCGAGCGAGCTGTTGGAGCACTTCAAGGTCAACGCTGCGATCCGTGATGCGCTGAAACCGCGGGTCGATCTCCCTTCAGGGGGCTACGTGATCATCGAGCCCACGGAGGCTCTCACCGTCATTGACGTGAACTCGGGCTCCTTCACCCGGTCCGCCAATGCACGGGAAACGGTGTTGTGGACCAATTGTGAGGCCGCCATCGAGATCGCCCGCCAGCTGAAGCTGCGCAACATCGGCGGCGTGATCATCATCGATTTCATCGATATGGATTCCCGCCGGGATCAGCTGCAGCTGCTGGAGCACTTCACGACGGCGGTCCGTGATGACGCTGCGCGACCGCAGATCGCGCAGTTGACGGAGCTGGGTCTGGTGGAACTGACCCGCAAACGCCAGGGGCAGAACATTTATGAGCTGTTCGGTCGTGCCTGCCCCAGTTGCGGTGGCCTCGGTCATGTGGCGGTCCTGCCGGGCAAGGATCTGCTCCAGCCTCTGGCAACAGCGACAGGACTGGTGCGGTCCGCAGCGTCGGCCCGCGCGCAAGTGGCCGCTCCCGTTGAGACCGCCAGTAACGGGCGACGTCGTCGTGGCGGCCGAGGGCGTGCCGCCCAGGACAACCTGCCGGTGCTGAGTGACACCGATGGAACCGAGGCTCCAGAGGTCTCCACGCAGGAGGCGCAGGAACCCGCTCTCGCCCGTCGCCAGGATCCGGAACTGGTGGCGGTGCCCATGACCCCGGAGCAGGAGGAGGTCTACGGAACCCTTGGCCTGAATCCGATCCTTCTCCTGGATGACCCCCCGGAATCCGAGAATGTGATGGTGCGGGTGGTCCGGCCCGGCGAAGACACCGAGGCTGTGCTCGAGCAGGCCCGTCAGCAGTTGGCCGCGACGGCAGGTCGCCGCCGCCGCCGCGGCGGTCGTGGAGGTCGTGCTGCCTCCCGTGGAAACGGAGGAACGTCGTCCTCCACGTCGCTCGAGACTCCGGCCGTGTCTGAGGCGGAGCGACCAGCGGTGGTCGAGGACCAGCTGTTAATGGTTGAAATCACGCCCCTTGAGGCGGTTCAAACCGTGGTCCTGGATGAGGTGGCGCCAACCCCAACCCCAGCGCCAACTCCTGTGACGGATGTTGTTGTTGAGGCGCCCAAGGCCGTCGATGAAGACCCCGATCCTGAAGAACCTCGCCGCCGCCGGCGTCGGTCTTCGGCCGCCAGCTCTCCTGATTGATTCGATCCCCTGCCACCGCGGTGTCGCCGGGGTGGATGAGGTGGGCCGGGGCTGCCTGTTCGGCCCCGTCTTCGCCGGGGCTGTTGTGTTGGAGGCGGACAATGCCGGCCGTCTTCAGCAGGCGGGGCTCACCGACAGCAAGCGGTTGTCCGCACGCCGGCGGGAGAACCTGGTGCCGTTGATCGAAAGGGAGGCTGACGCCTGGGGACTGGGTCAGGCTTCGGCACGAGAGATCGATCTCCTGGGCATTCGTCCTGCCACTGAATTGGCGATGCTGCGGGCTCTGCAGCGGCTGCCGCATCGACCGGAGCTGGTGCTGGTGGATGGAAATCTGCCCCTGCGGCCCTGGCTTGGTGAACAACGCAGCATCGTGGCTGGCGATCAGCACTCTCCGGCCATCGCGGCTGCCAGCGTGATCGCGAAACAGAGCCGGGATGCGTTGATTCAGCGTCTGTCTCGACGGTTTGCCGGCTACGGCCTGGAACGCCATGCAGGTTACGGAACAGCCCAACATCGCCAAGCTCTGCTTGATCTCGGGCCTTCAGCTCTGCATCGCCGCAGCTTTCTCCGCCGCCTGCTGGGGTGATGTGAGGGCGGGCGTCTCGCTGCACCAACGCTTGAAATCTGCAATCAGCTGCTGCCCCACCCGCGTTTTGATGCCCAGCAGAATTCCGCTGAGAATCGATTCCCCTGTGGTTTCCAGAACGCGCCGAGGAATCAGTCGCAACAGTGGTGGTTGGCTGACCTGAACCTCCAGGCGGGCATCACCGCTGAGGCCCTTGCTGGCGCAACTCAATCGGGCTTCCAGGGTGAGGTTGAAGTCATCGACGATTCCAAGGCCCTCCAGCTCACAGTCCAGTGCTCGCATCGTCATCGTGCCCCCCTCGGTTTCGATCTCGAGGGAGACGACGGGTTTCACCTGCAGTTGAAACACCTGCAGGCTGGTGACGGTGTAGCGATAGGTGCCCGGAGCCAATCGCGTCAATTGACTTGGATCCAGCAGGGAAGCGATCACCCGTTCTTCCTGCTGGAGGTACTCCGGCAGCCGCTCGCTCAGGCGCTTCACGGGTAGATCAAGGCGCTGGCTGGCACAGAAGGCCAGGGGCATGACCATCTCCCGACAGGGCATGATCCTATCCAGTGTTGTCCCTGCCTCCGATGCCCACCCGCATCGCCTACCTCGGCCCTGCTGGGACCTATGGCGAGCAGGCCAGTCGAGCCCTTGCCGATCTGGAAGGGCTTTCGGAGGTGAGCTTTCTGCCATGCGCAGGCCTGCGGGCCGTGGTGGAGTGCCTGGCCCAGGCAGGGGCTGATGCGGCGGTGGTCCCTGTGGAGAACTCCGTTGAAGGTGGAGTCACGGCCACGCTAGATGCGCTCTGGGCCCATTCCGACCTCTGCATCCGCCGCGCCCTTGTGCTGCCGATCCGTCATGCCCTGCATGGCAGTGGATCGTTGGAGGACGTCACCGAAGTACTGTCTCACCCTCAGGCCCTGGCGCAGTGTTCCGGTTGGCTGGCCGAACGGTTGCCTCAGGCTCTGCAACTACCCACCTCCTCAACCGCCGAAGCGGCGCGGATGGTGGCGGGCAGCCGCTTCCGCGCGGCGATCGCCTCCCGCAATGCCGGCCGGGAGCATGGACTGCAGGAACTGGCGTATCCGGTGAACGATGTTGCGGGCAATCGCACCCGTTTTCTGCTGCTCCACCGCGGTGAACGACGCCTGGAAGGCGATGTGGCCAGCCTGGCCTTCTCGTTGCATCGCAATGCCCCCGGTGCTCTGCTGGAAGCTCTGGCCTGCCTGGCGGAACACGGGCTCAATATGAGCCGGATTGAATCGCGTCCCTCCAAGCGTGAGTTGGGGGAGTACGTGTTTTTCGTTGATGTGGATCTGCCGCAGCACCAGCCCAAAGCGCTGAGCACCTTGGTTGCGGCGCTGTCACCCCTTTGTGAGCATCTGGCGCACTTCGGGGCCTATCCCAGCAGTGAGCTGGTCAGCGGCTGAGGCGAAAGACCCCGAACTGCATCAACCCAGTGGCAAAGGCCCAGTACATCAGCAGCAGCGTTGGAGTCTCCCGTAAACCCTGAAGCACTGCCTTAGGCCCCAGGCCAAGGACGGCACCGGGTCGGCGGAGTCCCTCGGCGATCGAATCGAACCAGGAGGGCAGCGTGGCCACAGTCCAGTCAGCCGTGCTGATGTTGCCCCGCTGGTGAGGACTGGCCTCAAGGTTGGCTCGGAAGCCGGCGATGCTGGCGAACTCCGGATGGGCCCATTGATTCAACAGCTGGCGCATCACCCAGCGCTCGGTGCGATTCATGGCACCGTCCTGGGGATCCCTCCGGTTCCAGTCCGCGGCGGCGATGCGGCCACCGGGGCGGAGCACCCGCAGCAATTCGTCGGCGAATCGCTGCTTGTCGGGCATGTGGGGACCGGCCTCCACCGTCCACACCGCATCGAACTGCTGGTCGTCCAGTTGAAGGTTGAGGGCGTCCATCACCTGAAAACGACAGGTGATGCCTTCGGGGGTGAGTTCCGTGGCGCGGCGGATCTGGGCCGGGCTGATGCTCACACCGAGCACATCAAAGCCGTAATCCCTGGCCAGGATCCGGGCACTCCCGCCGATCCCGCAGCCCACATCCAGAACACGGCTGCCTCGGGGAAGTTGATCGAGGCCGCTCCAGCGCACCAGCTCGTGCACGAAGGCCTCCTTGGCCTGGCGGAAATCGACCTGCCCTGGTGGGTCGCCGTAATGCCCAAGGTGCACATGATCACCCCAGAGTCGTTCCAGCAGGCGGTCATCGGTCCATGCGTCGTAGGCGGCCGCAACACTGTCTGAGGAGTGATAGCGGCGATCACGCTGCAGCCAGATCAACAGGGCCGTGGCACCGGCAGCCCCGGCAAGGAGAAACAGTCCAGCCAACATCAGACGTCTTGCTCCTTGAGATCCATCAGCACAGTTCGGGCCGCCAGTTGGCGACGGGTGTGGTCCAGCATTTCGAATTGGCGCTCAAGACGCTCTGTGGTGTCACTGAGCTCCAGCAGGGTCTGCTGCTCAGGGGCGGCTCGGTTGTCGAGATGGGCTCCGATCCAGAACGACAGTTCCCGCGGTAGGTCGGGGAGGTCATCGGGCAGTTCTGGCTCGCGACCCTGAATCTTGGCCGTGAGGGAGAAGACATCGTTTAGGGCTGAGCTGACCTTGTCGCGCAATGTGTTGAGCTCGGTGTGGTCAGCGACCGGTTCGTCTTCCATCCAGCTGACCATGGCTGAGCGGAAGGGTGTTTCACGGGTGATGTTGAGCACGCGGAACCGCTGCTGCCCCAGGGTGACGATGTAGCTGCGTCCATCCTCGGTGGTCTGATGCTGAAGCACTTCCGCACAGCAGCCGATCTCGGCCATCTCTCCGTTGTCGGGGTTGATTCGCACAATCCCAAAGCGCTTATCGGTCTCCAGAACCGTCTGGAGCAACATCCGATAGCGGGATTCGAAGATATGGAGCGGCAGCAGCTGCTGCGGGAACAACACGACGTCCGGCAGGGGGAACAGGGGCAGTTCCCTGACGGAGAAATCGGACACAGACGCCGCGCTAAAGGAGGCTTGATCCTAGGAAGCAAGCCTCCGGAGCGAAGTGATCAGAGCTTGACTTCAATGTCGACGCCACTGGGGAGATCGAGCTTCATCAGTGCATCGATGGTCTTCGCCGATGGGCTGTAGATGTCGATGATCCGGCGATGGGTCCGGGTCTCGAAGTGCTCTCGGGAGTCCTTGTCCACGTGGGGCGAGCGCAGCACGCAGTAGATCTTGCGTCTTGTGGGAAGGGGGATGGGGCCGATCGCTGTGGCAGCGGTCTGATCGGCGGTTTCAATGATCTTGTCGCAAGAGAGATCAAGCATGCGGCGGTCAAACGCCTTCAGGCGGATGCGGATCTTCTGCTGAGCGATGGCAGTGGACATAGGAAGGGGGGAGTACAGGGTCCGGAAGGACGTCCTGGATTCAGTTGTCGAGGTTCAAATCAAATGTAAGAGATGGGGGGAATGATCCCCCCATCCATCAGTGAGCAGCGTCAGCTGATCACTCGATGATCTTGGAGACCACGCCAGCACCGATGGTGCGGCCGCCTTCGCGGATAGCGAAACGCATGCCCTGCTCGATGGCCACGGGGCAGATCAGTTCGCCGGTCATCTTGATGCGGTCACCGGGCATCACCATTTCAACGTCGCTGCCGTCGTCAGCAGTGAAGGCGGTGATCTGGCCGGTCACATCCGTTGTACGGATGTAGAACTGCGGGCGATAGCCAGCGAAGAAGGGGGTGTGGCGGCCGCCTTCTTCCTTCTTCAGCACGTACACCTCACCTTCGAACTTGGTGTGAGGGGTGATGGAACCGGGCTTGACCAGCACCATGCCGCGCTCGATGTCTTCTTTCTGGATGCCACGCAGCAGCAGACCGACGTTGTCGCCAGCCATGCCCTCATCGAGCAGCTTGCGGAACATTTCAACACCGGTGACGGTGGTCTTGCGGGTGTCTTTGATGCCGACGATCTCGATCTCTTCGCCGACTTTGACGATGCCGCGCTCGATCCGGCCGGTGGCCACGGTTCCACGACCGGTGATGGAGAAGACATCTTCCACAGCCATCAAGAACGGCTTGTCAACCTCACGCTCAGGCTCGGGGATGCTGGCATCCACAGCTGCCATCAGTTCCTCGATCTTGGCTTCCCAGTCAGCCTCGCCTTCGATGGCCTTCAGGCCGGAGACCTGAACAACGGGGATGTCATCACCAGGGAAGTCGTAATCGGAAAGGAGCTCGCGGATCTCCATTTCCACCAGTTCGATGATCTCTTCGTCATCGACCATGTCGCACTTGTTCAGTGCAACCACCAGGGCAGGAACGCCCACCTGCTTGGCCAGAAGGATGTGCTCCTTCGTCTGAGCCATGGGGCCGTCTGTGGCAGCACACACCAGGATTGCGCCATCCATTTGAGCGGCACCGGTGATCATGTTCTTCACGTAGTCCGCGTGACCGGGGCAGTCCACGTGGGCGTAGTGACGGGTCTCGGTCTCGTACTCAACGTGAGCGGTGTTGATGGTGATACCGCGCTCGCGCTCTTCAGGGGCGCCGTCGATGTCGGCGTAGTTCTGAATTTCAGCCTGCCCCTTCTTGGCGAGCACGTTGGTGATCGCGGCGGTCAGGGTGGTTTTGCCGTGGTCAACGTGGCCGATGGTGCCGATGTTGACGTGGGGCTTGTTCCTTTCGAACTTCTCGCGTGCCATTGGTGGTTAAAGAATCGAGGGTTGGAGTGAGAGGAGTTTAGAGATCAGGATTAATTGCCCTGATTCTTGGAAATGATGGCTTCGGCCACATTGCGAGGAACTTCGGCGTAGTTGTCGAATTCCATCGAGAAGATGCCCCGGCCCTGGGTCATGGAGCGGAGCTCGGTGGCGTAACCAAACATCTCGGCAAGGGGCACCTTGGCCGAGATTTTGGACGTGCCGTCTTCGACACCTTGGCCCTCAACCTGGCCTCGACGGGAGGACAGGTCGCCGATGATCGAGCCAAGGAAATCCTCGGGGACCTCGACCTCGACTTTCATCATCGGCTCAAGCAGCACTGGGTTGCACTTCTTGACGCCGTCCTTGAAGGCCATGGAACCGGCGATTTTGAACGCCATCTCCGAAGAGTCGACGTCGTGGTACGAGCCGTCGACCATCGTGCACCTCACATCGATCAGAGGGAAACCTGCGATCACACCGGATTCGCAGGTCTCTTTCATGCCCTGTTCGGCGGGCTTGATGTATTCCTTCGGAACGACACCGCCCACGATCTTGTTGACGAATTCGAAACCGGAGCCGGGCTCACCGGGCTCCATTTCGATTACCACATGGCCGTACTGACCCTTACCACCGGTCTGACGGGAGAACTTGCCTTCGCCACCTGCGGAGCCACGGATGGTCTCGCGGTAGGACACCTGAGGGGCACCGATGTTGGCTTCCACCTTGAATTCCCGCAGCATGCGGTCCACCAGGATCTCGAGGTGAAGTTCGCCCATGCCGGCGATCACGGTCTGGCCGGTTTCCTGATCCGTGTTGACACGGAATGTGGGATCTTCCTCCGCCAGAGCCACGAGCGCCTTGGAGAGCTTTTCCATATCACCCTTCGTCTTGGGCTCCACAGCCACGGAGATCACCGGTTCGGGAATGAACAGGGTCTCGAGAACGATCGGGTCGTCCTGGGTGCAGAGGGTGTCACCCGTGGTTGTGTTCTTCAGGCCCAGCACAGCACCGAGGTCGCCGGCACGCAGTGCGTCGACTTCTTCGCGGTCGTCGGCCTTGAGCACAACAAGACGAGAGATGCGCTCTTTCTCGCCCTTCGTGGAGTTGAGGACGTAACTGCCCTTCGACAGGATGCCGGAATACATCCGGACGAAGGTGAGCTTGCCGTAGGGATCGGCCATGACCTTGAAGGCCAGAGCGGAGAAGGGGGCCTTGTCGTCGGAGGGACGAACAGCTTCCCTGCCGTCGGGCAGCACACCCTGAATCGGGGGGACATCGACGGGAGCAGGCAAATAGTCGATCACCGCGTCGAGCACCAGCTGCACGCCCTTGTTCTTGAAGGCAGAGCCGCAGAGCATGGGCACAAGGCCGTGGCGCAGCACACCCTCGCGGATTCCCTTTTTGAGTTCCTCGGTTGAAAGCTCACCGGTTTCGAGGAACTTCTCGATCAGCGCCTCATCGGTTTCGGCGATGGTCTCCATCAGCGTGGAACGCCATTCGGCCACTTCGTCAGCCATGTCGGCTGGAACCTCAGCCTCCTGGATGTCGGTACCGAGGTCGTTCTTATAGATGTAGGCCTTGTTGTCAACGAGGTCGATGATGCCGCTCAGGTCGCCTTCGGCGCCGATCGGAAGCTGGATCGGGACGGCATTGGCCTTGAGGCGATCCTTGATCTGGCCGTGGACCTTGAGGAAGTCCGCACCGGTGCGGTCCATCTTGTTGACGAACACCATCCGGGGAACGGAATAGCGATCAGCCTGACGCCAGACGGTTTCGGATTGGGGCTGGACGCCACCAACAGCGCAGAACACTGCGATCACACCATCCAGAACTCGCATGGAGCGCTCCACCTCAATGGTGAAGTCCACGTGGCCAGGGGTGTCGATGATGTTGATTCGATGGTCCTGCCAGGACGTCGAAATCGCAGCGGCTGTGATGGTGATGCCGCGTTCCCGTTCCTGGGCCATCCAGTCGGTCACGGCGGCGCCGTCATGTACCTCACCGATCTTGTGCACCACACCTGAATAGAACAGGATTCGCTCAGTGGTGGTGGTTTTGCCGGCATCAATGTGGGCGGCAATACCAATATTTCTGACGCGTTCCAGGGGGAAGTCGCGGGCCACAGGAATTCTCCGGGGGTGGGGCGTGAAAAGGCGGGTGAGACTCTACAGGCCAGCCTTGGACCGTGAAGGTGTCGGGCTGGCTGGCCCAAGATCAATAGCGGTAATGCGCGAAAGCCTTGTTGGCTTCGGCCATCTTGTGGGTTTCTTCCCGCTTGCGGACGGCGTTGCCGGCTTCATTAGCGGCATCCATCAATTCGCCGGCAAGCTTCTGAGCCATGCTCCGTCCGTTGCGGGCGCGGGAGAAGCTCACCAGCCAACGCAGGGCCATGGCCGTTCCACGTTCCTGACGCACTTCCATCGGAACCTGGTAAGTGGCGCCACCGACGCGACGGGCACGCACCTCAACCAGGGGGGTGGCGTTCTTCACAGCGGTCTCGAACAACTCGAGGGGATCACCGCCGGTGCGCTCGTTGATCAGACCGAAGGCATCGGACAGGATCCGTTGCGCTGTGGACTTCTTGCCGTGTTGCATCAGCCGGGCCACCATCATTGAGGCCAGACGGCTGTTGAACTGCGGGTCAGGAAGGACCGGGCGTTTTTCAGCGGCGTTGCGGCGGGACATCGGGGGTCGGTGAAGTGGGGATCAGAACGTTGTGGGTGCGGGGGACCGTGAGGTCACTCCTTCGGTGCCTTGGCGCCGTACTTCGAGCGGGACTGGCGACGGTCCTTGACACCTGCGGTGTCCAGGGTTCCGCGAATGATGTGGTACCTGACACCCGGAAGGTCCTTGACACGACCACCACGGATCAGCACCACGGAGTGCTCCTGAAGGTTGTGACCGACGCCACCGATGTAGGCCGTGACCTCAAAGCCGGAGGTGAGACGTACACGGGCCACCTTGCGCAGCGCCGAGTTGGGCTTCTTCGGTGTTGAGGTGTATACACGGGTGCAGACCCCGCGGCGTTCCGGGCAGGACTTCAAAGCCGGCGATTTCGTCTTGGCCTTGAGGCGTGAACGCTCAGTGCGGATCAGCTGTTGGATGGTTGGCATCGAGGGTCGGTGTGCGGTCGGACGCCCCGACCAGATTCGACAATCCGCCACGATACCGGTTGACGGTCCCTGGTTATCGCAGGCTGAAGGCACTGCCGCAGGCACAGGGGGTGATTCCCTCGCCGCTGCGGATCAGGAAACCGCCTCCGCTGAGGTCACCGCGGTAGTCCAGGCAAAGTCCCTGCAACAGATTGAGCTGGGTCTTGGGGGCATGGAGAGTGACGCCATTAGCCCTGGCGATGGCCACCCCTGCGAAATGTCCTGGACGGATCTGGATCACGTGATCCGCACAATCGCCCGGTAGCAGTTCGAGATGCATCTGTCCCGGTGTTCCCGCCACAGCGGCCTGACGACCAAGTTCGGCGGCGGCAGCCGTCGTCAGGCGCAGATTGGCGGCCATGGAGGAGTGATGTGCTCAAAAATCCAGTGTGGCAGGTCTCTAGAGGGGGACAAACCCAAGGCCGTTGTGAACCCGCGGGGCACTGCCGCGACCAATTACCACCGTTTGTCCAGCCACCACGACGGTGGTGGAGCTGCCGCCGTCCAGGTTCAGAGCGTCTCTCAAGCCGAGCTGTTGAGCGGCCAGGGCTGTTTCCAGCAGGGTGGGATCGCTCCCTGCAGCACCCCGCAGGGCCATCAGCCACGTGCCTCCTCTCCCTGTGCCCACCACGGTCCTGGGTGCGGCAAGGGTCAGGAACCCTGGGCTGAAGCCTTCTCCGCGACCGTTCAAAACGATCCTCCCCCCTTGCAATAAGAGTGGTCCGCCCCCCAGCACATTGGCCTCGTCCCCCAGTCCAGGAATGCTGCGCTGGCTCAACATCACCGCATCGCCGGGTTCGGCCGGCAGGGGGGTGCCACCGCGGGCCACCACCAGGTCGCCGTTGGAAGGGATGAGCACACCGCGGCGGATGCTGGTGCGATCAAAGCGCTGCGTGACGCGCCCCCCTTCGATCAGCATTGCCTCCTCCTCACCGCTGAGGGGGCGGTAGATCGGCCCCCAGGCGCGCGTGTAGCGGCTGAGTCCCCGCTGCACATAACCGCTGTTGAGAAAGCTCAGCCTCCAGCGCCGCCCACCGTTCACCCGCAGCTGTTGAGCCAGCCGCAATCGTCCGAACTGGAGCGGATCGTTGTCGCTCCAAGCGATCACGCCCCGGTTGAGGATCGGTCCCGACAGCCATTCGCCCTGTTGACGCAACGCGCCGAGGGGCAGCTGCAGGATGCGATTGAAAAAGCCTCCGTTGATGGCGACCACCGCATCAAGCGGTTGGGACAACTGCGGCAGAAAGCGAAGTCCCTGCTGCTGTCCAATCATGGTGAGCGGCTTCAGCGTCAGTCCAATGCGCTGCAGCTGGCCACCGCTTCTGAACACCCGCAGCGGTTTCACTCCGACGGTGACGGTGCGCTCCTCGAGCACCAGCCCCCGGCGCAGCCAGCGAGCGATAGCCGGGTTGCTGAGGGGGAGCCGGGCCGCGGCCTGGGTGGCCCCATTCGCCCTGATGCCATCCAGCACCACGCGCCAGGGTGTCGCCAGGCTCAGGGTCCTCAGTCGAGTGGCCTGTCCCTTCAGGACGAGGCTGTCAGACCGTTGCTGAGGGTTGAGCTGAAGCCGTTGCAGTTCCTCGAGCTGGGATGCCGTACTGCGCAGGCCCAGGTGCAGGTCATCCCCCACCCGCTGCAGCAGGGCTGGACCATCGAGGTCCAGCACCAGGCGATCGGCGGTGCTGCCCTTGCCGCGTCGCAGGCCCTGCAGAGCAGCTGGAGGCAGGGTCAACTGCAGCTGCCGGCCTTCCAGACGGAGGCTGACCCCAATCCCGGTCAGCCAGTCGGCCACCTCCAGGGCCACCTCATCGCCCAGGGTGCGCTGTGGCAGCTGAGCCAGGGGCTGCCGGCGGCCGAACCACTCCAGTTGACCTTCACGACGGCGGAAGCCGAGGCGTGATTCCAACAGCTCCAGGGGGAGCCACAGCTGATCGGGCTGGCTCCGGTTGAGCCCCTCCCAAGACCAGGAGCTGCGCAGCTCCTCGCCATCGATCCGCAGCTGCTGTCCCTGCTGTGATGGAGCCAGTCGCAGTTCCGGCAGTGGTTCCGGCAGCTGGGCGAAGGGAAGCATCGGTGGGCGATCCGGGCAGGGCGCCTGCCTAGGATCGTCAAATGACGTGGTTCCTGCAGAGCACGACGCTGCGAGCCATGCAAACGCCCGGCTGAACTTTCATGGCAGATCTCACCCGACCCACCGTCTGGCCCTACAGCGACAGTGCTGCGCCTGAGGCCGTGGCCGGAGAGAAAGATGCCTGCGGTGTGGGTTTCCTGGCGCAGCTGTCGGGTCAGACCAGTCACTGGGTGCTGCAGCAGGCCTTGCGCGGTCTCGGTTGCATGGAGCACCGCGGTGGCTGTGGTGGTGATGGCGATTCCGGTGATGGCGCCGGTGTGCTGTGCGAGATCCCCTGGTCGTATCTGAAGGCGGTCTGGCCTGAGGCCGCGGCAGCCCGGGGTCTCGGGATGATGTTCATGCCGCAGGACCCGGAGCGGCGGGAACTGGCGCGCCAGTTCTGCAACGAGGAGGCCGAGGCCCTCGGGCTGACCTCCGCCGGTTGGCGGGTGGTTCCGGTGGATGCGTCCGTGCTGGGGCCCATGGCCCGGGAGACCGCCCCGGTGATCGAGCAGTGGAGCCTCGCCGGTGGTCCCGATGGCGAGGCCTTCGAGGCGCTGTTGCTGCGCCTGCGCCGGCGGATCGGCGCCCGTGCCCGCAAGGCCTGGGGTTTTGAGGGGTCGCTGGATCTTTATGTGGCGTCCCTGAGCAGCCGCACCGTTGTTTACAAGGGGATGGTGCGCTCCGAGGTGCTGGCCCAGTACTACGCCGATCTGCGCGATCCCCGCTTTGAGGTGAGCTTCGCGGTGTATCACCGGCGCTTCAGCACCAACACCCTGCCCCGCTGGCCCCTGGCGCAGCCGATGCGGCTGCTTGGCCACAACGGTGAGATCAACACGCTGCTGGGCAACCTCAACTGGGCCAAGGCGACCGAAGCCAGTCTCTCGGAGGTCTGGGGAGAGTCGGCCGCTGAGCTCAACCCGGCGGTCAACCCGGCCTTCAGCGACTCGGCCAACCTCGACGCCACGCTGGAGCTGATGGTGCGCAGCGGTCGCTCGATCACCGACAGCCTGATCACCCTGGTGCCGGAGGCCTTCCGCAACCAGCCGGATCTGGAGGATCGTCCTGAGGTGACGGCGATGTACGAATTCAATGCCGGCATCCAGGAGCCGTGGGACGGCCCTGCCCTGCTGGTGTTCGCCGACGGCAAACGGGTCGGCGCCACCCTCGATCGCAACGGTCTTCGCCCCGCCCGCTGGTGCACCACCGCCGACGGTTTCGTGATCATGGGATCGGAAACCGGTGTGGTGGATCTCAGCGGCAAGACCGTTGTTCAGAAGGGCCGCCTCGGCCCCGGACAGATGGTGGCCGTGGATCTGGAGAACGGTCAGCTGCTGGAGAACTGGACCGTGAAGGAGGACGCTGCCGGACGCTTCCCCTATGGCGACTGGCTGCGGCAGCACCGCCGCGGCGTGGCGGCTCAGCCCTGGACGCAGGAGCGTCAGATCGGCGAACTGGACCTGCTGCGGCTGCAGACCGCCATGGGCTTCACGGCGGAAGACTTCGATCTGGTGATCGAGGACATGGCCGGACTGGGCAAGGAGCCCACCTATTGCATGGGGGATGACATCCCCCTGGCGGTGCTCTCCGACAAGCCCCACCTGCTCTACGACTACTTCAAGCAGCGCTTCGCCCAGGTCACCAACCCGCCGATCGACCCCCTGCGTGAAAAGCTGGTGATGAGCCTGGAGATGCATCTGGGTGAGCGCAGGCCTGCCCTCAAGCCCCAGGCCGAAGCGGCCGCGGTGATTCATCTGGACACCCCGGTGCTGAATGAAGCCGAGCTGGCGGCGATCAGCCAGCAGGGGCTCCCTGTGGCGACCCTGTCCACCCAGGTAGCGGTTGAGGCCTGTGCCGGTGGCCTCAGTTCAGCCCTTGATGCGCTCTGCCAGGCGGCCGAGGAGGCCGTGCGCGGCGGCGCCCAGGTGCTGGTGCTGTCCGATCGCGTTGATTCCGCCGGTGCCGCTGCCCCATTGACGGCCACCAGCGTGGCGATGCCGCCATTGCTCTCCGTCGGTGCCGTCCATCACCATCTGCTGCGGCAGAAGCTGCGTCTGCGCTGCTCCCTGGTGGTCGACACCGCCCAGTGCTGGAGCACCCACCACATGGCCTGCCTGATCGGCTATGGCGCCAGTGCCGTCTGCCCCTGGCTCACCTGGGAGACCACCCGCCACTGGCTTGCTCACCCCAAAACCCAGAAGCGCATCGAGCAGGGCAAGCTGCCCCCCCTCGATGCCGAAAAGGTGCAGGCCAACGTGCGCGTCTCCCTGGAGAACGGCCTGCGCAAGATCCTCTCCAAGATCGGTATCTCGCTGCTGGCCAGCTACCACGGCGCTCAGATCTTCGAAGCGATCGGGCTTGGCGCCGATGTGATCGACACCGCTTTCACCGGCACCACCAGCCGTGTGGCGGGCATGACCCTGGCGGAGCTGGCCAATGAAACCCTGTCGCTGCATGCCAAGGCGTTCCCGGAGCTCAACCGCAGCAAGCTGGAGTTCATGGGCTTTGTGCAGTACCGCACCGGTGGCGAGTACCACCTAAACAGTCCAGACATGGCCAAGGCCCTGCATGCGGCGGTGAAGACCGGGCCGGGGTACGACCACTTTTCCACCTACAAAACCCTGCTGGAGAACCGGCCGGTCACAGCCCTGAGGGATCTGCTGGAGTTCAAGCTGGCCCCGACGCCGCTGCCCCTGGATCAGGTGGAGAGCGCGGAAAGCCTCTGCAAGCGGTTCTGCACCGGTGGCATGAGCCTTGGTGCCCTCTCGCGGGAGGCCCACGAAGTGCTGGCGGTGGCGATGAACCGCATCGGCGGCAAGAGCAACAGCGGCGAAGGCGGCGAGGATCCGGCCCGTTTCCAGGTGCTCCACGACGTGGACGCTGAAGGCCGCTCGCAGGCCTTCCCCAGCATCGGCGGACTCCGCAATGGCGACACCGCCTGTTCGGCGATCAAGCAGATCGCGTCCGGACGGTTCGGTGTCACGGCCGAATACCTGCGCAGCGGCAAACAGCTAGAGATCAAGGTGGCCCAGGGGGCCAAGCCCGGAGAGGGCGGCCAGCTGCCCGGCCCGAAGGTGGATGAGTACATCGCCTGGCTGCGTAACAGCAAACCCGGCGTGGCACTGATCTCGCCGCCGCCCCACCACGACATCTACTCAATCGAGGATCTGGCTCAGCTGATCCACGATCTGCATCAGGTGCACCCCAAGGCGCCGGTGAGCGTGAAGCTGGTGGCCGAGATCGGCATCGGCACCATCGCTGCCGGTGTGGCCAAGGCCAACGCCGATGTGATTCAGATCTCCGGCCACGACGGTGGCACCGGTGCGTCGCCGTTGAGTTCGATCAAACACGCCGGCAGCCCCTGGGAGCTGGGGCTCACCGAGGTGCACCGCAGCCTGGTGGAGAACGGTTTGCGCGATCGGGTGCTGCTGCGGGCCGATGGCGGCCTCAAGACCGGTTGGGATGTGGTGATCGCGGCCCTGCTCGGCGCGGAGGAGTACGGCTTCGGCTCGGTGGCGATGATCGCCGAGGGCTGCATCATGGCCCGCGTCTGCCACACCAATAACTGCCCGGTGGGTGTGGCCACCCAGAAGGAGGCGCTGCGCAAGCGCTTCACCGGCGTACCCGAGCACGTGGTGAATTTCTTCTGGTACGTGGCGGAGGAGGTGCGCCAGCTGCTCAGCCTGCTCGGCGTCGCCAAACTCGAGGACCTGATCGGCCGCAGCGACCTGCTGCAACCCCGTGCGGTGCAGCTGGCCAAAACCCAGGGCGTGGATCTCTCCAGCCTGCTGGCACCCATCCAGGGCGCAGACGACCGCTCCTGGTTGCGCCACAGCGCCGAAGCCCACGGCAACGGCCCGATCCTTGAGGACCAACTGCTGGCCGACGCCGCACTGATGGCTGCGCTGGAGAGCCATGGTTCCCTCAGCCGCACGATCGCGATCGTCAACACCGATCGCAGCGTGGGGGCCCGCCTGGCCGGTGAGATTGCCCAGCGCCACGGCAACCGCGGCTTCAACGGCCAGCTGGATCTCACCTACAAGGGTGCTGCCGGCCAGAGCTTCGGCGCCTTCCTGGTGCAGGGCATGAATGTGCGACTTGAGGGCGAAGCCAACGATTACGTGGGCAAGGGCATGAACAGTGGCCGCATCACCCTTGTGCCTGCCGATGGCTGCGCCAATCCCGGCGATCAGGTGATCCTTGGCAACACCTGCCTCTACGGCGCCACCGGCGGTGAGCTCTACGCCCTCGGTCGCGCCGGTGAGCGCTTCGGCGTGCGCAACAGCGGGGCCCGGACTGTGGTTGAAGGGGCCGGCGACCATTGCTGCGAGTACATGACCGGCGGCGTGGTGGTGGTGCTGGGCAGCACCGGCCGCAACGTGGGGGCCGGCATGACCGGTGGTGTCACCTTCCTGCTGGATGAGAACGACCGTGTCGCCCCACGGGTGAATCCGGAGATCGTGGAGGTGTGCAGCCTCACCACCCAGCAGCAGGAAACCACGCTCAAAGCATTGCTGGAAGCCCATGTTGCAGCCACCGGCAGCAGCAAGGCGTCAGCGTTGTTGGCCGACTGGGCTGCGGCGAAGGGTCGCTTCAAGGTGCTGATCCCGCCCAGTGAGCGGGCAGCGATGGGGCTGGTGGACCAGCAAGCAGTGGCGGCCTGAACGGGCCGCCGCTCCATGGCCTGGTTCGTCAAGCACGAAACATTCACGGCTGAAACAGCCGACTTAGCTCTCGCACAGCGGAGGCCTTATCTGGAGGCTCACCGCGCTTGGGTGGAGCAGGAAGCCAAGGCGGGTCGGCGCATCCGCAGCGGTTTTCTGGTGGATGCCCAGCGGCGCCCCGGTGGCGGAGGCTTGTTGATCTTTGAGGCTGCCTCCTTCACTGAAGCCCTGGAGTGGGTGCAGCAGGACCCGATGATTCAGGCGGGCCTGGTGAGCTGGACGTTGCAGGAATGGATCCCTGTCAGCGGGGATGGCTGGCCATGAGCCGCTGCACCTCACCGGCGTGATAGCTGCTGCGGGTGAGCGGTGTGCTCACCACCTGGAGAAAGCCCAGCTCCTCTTCACCGATGCGGCGATAGGTGTCGAACTGCTCGGGCGTTACGAAACGATCCACCGCCAGGTGCTTGGGGCCGGGGGAGAGGTATTGCCCGATGGTGACGATGTCCACCCGATGGGCGCGCAGGTCGCGCAGCACCTCGATCACTTCGTCGTCGGTTTCACTGAGCCCCACCATCAGGCCGGATTTGCTGTAGGCGCTTGGCCAGCCTTGGCGCACCCGCTGCAGCAGCTCCAGGGACCGCTCGTAGATGCCCTGGGGGCGGGCCAGCCGGTACATCCGCGGCACCGTTTCGATGTTGTGGTTCAGCACGTGAGGTGCGGCGGCCATCACCACATTCAGGGCATCCCAGTTGCCGCAGAAATCGGGGATCAGCAGCTCGATCGTGGTGAGCGGTGAGCGCTGTTTCACCTGTTCGATGCAGGCCACGAACTGGGAGGCACCACCGTCGGCGAGATCGTCGCGGTTCACCGAGGTGATCACCACATGCTTGAGGCCCAGGCGCGCCACCGCCTCGCCGAGCCGTTCCGGTTCCGTGGGGTCGAGCGCACGGACGCTCTTGTCGAAATCGATGTCGCAGTAGGGGCAGGCGCGGGTGCAGCCCGGCCCCATTATCAGAAAGGTGGCGGTGCCACCGGCGAAGCATTCGCCGATGTTGGGGCAGCTGGCTTCCTGGCAGACCGTGTTCAGGTTGAGGTCGAGCAGGAGATCAGCAACGGCGCCGATGCGCTCCCGCTGCGGTGCTTTGACGCGCAACCACTCGGGCTTGAGCACGGCTGAACGGGATCAATGTATTACCCTAGACAATGGGGCGTGAATCCGTGCTCGTCGCGGGGCTGTTCGGCGGCGGCCTGTCTTCTACATTGGGATCAACGGGATGTGGCGCAGCTTGGTAGCGCACTTCGTTCGGGACGAAGGGGCCGCAGGTTCGAATCCTGTCATCCCGATTGGCTGGTTGAAGGAACCATTGGTCGGTTGCGTTGAAGTTGTTAACGGCTGAACCGACCGACGACAAATCCCACACCTCCGCCGAGCACCGCCGCTTGCAGTTGCCAGAGCAATTTGCGATTGCGCCAGGCCGTGTTGTTGATCCAGATGCCAACTCCCACGCTGCAGATCAGAACGGTGATCACAGTGGTTTTGGTGACCCACTCACTCTTCTGGGAGCGTGGTTTTGTGTTTGTGGTCGGCTTGGTCTTAAGCATCGGCATGAAATCCCAGCGCTGTTGATGAATGGTTTCGTTTGCCCTCATCAGTCTTGGCGAATTGTTTGATTGCGGCGACCTGTGCTTGGAGAAACGTTTTTAAACTGTCCTCTTCGATACCACTGGGATTTTTGAGAGCGATTTCCAGTATTTCTTGAATATGAACTGGGTTGTAATGGAAGCCAAATAGATGATTGCTGTTTTGAATTCTGTTGAGCGCATTCACAATGGCCGCATGTTGTTGGCTATTTGTAGGGGTGCCGAGAATTGTGTTGAGTAGATGATCGATGCACAGTGATGGTCGATGGCGAAAACCAATGTCTCGACTGCCATTGCGACGTTGATAGTTGGTGACCTCGGCGGTCATCCAGTACATCTCCACAGGGCCCCCCAGTGCATGTTCCAGGTTGGACATCTGCAGCCAGCCGTGGTCGATGCGCACCGGTGTTAGGGCACTGATGGCGACATCGGTTCGCCATGGATAAACATCCACCGCTTTGAGGCAAACGTTCAGACTGCCGATGGCATTGGGCTCGCAGCGGTTCAACCGTCCCGCCAGCACCACGGGTTGGCCCAAGAGATCCGATAACTCATCTCGCATGGGATCGCAGGGACAGTGTCATGGCTGTGTTTGAGATCACCTGTGATCTCTTGCGAATGGAGCATGGTTGCAGGCCTTGAGCCGCCTACGCCATGCGCTTTGTCATCAACTGGTCTACGCCCAACGCTGGCATGGACCCTGAATACACCAAGGCCGTTGTCGATTACATCAACAACGGAACCCCCATGGATGAGTTCGAGGGCTTCAAGATTCTCGAGGAGTGTTTTTCCCTCAGGAAGGCGGTGGCTGCCAGATTGTCGAAGCCCACAGCATGTGGCACGTGTATCAGTTCACCGGCCCCTGGACCAAAGCTTTTGGAATCACCGTGGAGGTCATTCCTGCTCTATGCGATGAGGAATTCGTCTCCGCTGAGGCGAAAATCGCTTCGGCCCAGGGTTAGTGGGCCTCAGAAGCTGAAGGTGGTCATCACAAGACCACCCAGCTGGCTGAAGGACTGGCCCGAAGGGGTGTTTTGCCCCATCGGGCGCGAGAAATAGATCAACGCCGGGGTCACGCTGATGGCATCGCTGATCTGGAACTGATACCACCATTCCCACAGGTAATTGCCATCGTTCGGGGTGTCTCCTCCCCGTAATGCGGTAGCGAATACCGGCTGGCCCACGGCCATGCCGGCGCTGTTGCCCTCGGCGAATGCGTCATCCCAGGTCAGCCCAACACTCCAGGACTGGCTGGTGGTGACCTGACCTTTTCGCTGGCTGTCGCTGTTGTTGATGCCCCATCCAACCGATATGGAGGGGATCCAATGCGTTTCCGTCGGCTGCCACGCCCCGCTCAATCCGAAGGCGTGGGTGTCGCCCGCTTGCCCCAACTGGTCCTGGGTGAATGGGGTGGCGTAGGCGATCAGATCGTTGCCGTTTTGGATCTTGGAGTAGATGCCGGCAATCGCCCAGCCATCCGCTTCCCAGCCCAGCTGAACGGTTCCCGTGCCGCCGGCATGGTCCGTGGCCAGGCCGCCGATGTCGCTGTTGGCCTCGGCTCCGTTGGCCGCCACGTAGTTGGCCGTGACATGGAATCCACCTGCTGGAACCCAGGAGATTCCTGCACCGGGACCCTGGTTTTTGTTGTAGGCGGCCAGTCCTCCATTCAGGGTGAGGGCATCCAGAATCGGTAGACTGTTGTAGAAGGTCGGCCAGATCGGCAGCATGTCGTCCTGGCCAACATTCGGTCCCACCGTCACGGTGATGCTATCGCCGACGGGAAAGCTGTAGAAGAGTTTGTCGATGAACAGGTGGTTGGGCCCGCCATCCCCCTGGGATGCATTGCCAAGCATGGCCAGGCTGCTGGGCCCCCCTCCCCCAAAGGGTGATTCGCCGCTGAAGTTGCCGGCCCGCAGCGTGGTGGTGAGTTGATCCTTGCCGGTGAAGCTGGTCTCCAGGATCAGCTGAAGATCGTTGTTGAACGTGGTGGCGCCGAAACTCTGGTTGTTTTGATCGACCAAGGCAGCGTCAGAGCCTGAAAAGTGGTTCGCCCCGACCACAAATGTGGCGAGACCACTGAGTTTGGTGGTGGTTGCGAACTGGGTGGCTTCCAGTTCGCCGACGCGAGCTTCCAGACCGTCGACTTTGCCGCGGATGATGGCGAGTTCCTTCTCGAACTCATAAATCAGCTTCTTGAGCTCATCGGTCACCTCGGTGATCCGATCGAGGCAAGCGTTGAGCAGGGCAGCCGCCTCGTAGCGGGTCATGGCCCGGTTGCCACGGAAGGTGCCGTTGGGGTATCCGGCCACACAGCCGTACTGCTCTACCAGGTTGGCCAGAGCCTGATAAGCCCAATCCGTGGGCATTACGTCGGTGAATTGACTGACGTTGCTCAGCTGAGCCCTGGCCGGGGGCGGACCGGACAGCGACCACAACGCCGCAGCGGCCAAGGGCGCGGCGAGCTTGATGGCAAGGCAAGACCTCATGGCGTTGATCAGTCGATCAGGGCCACCCAGGCGAAGGCCATGCCGATGCCGATCCAGATGCCGGCACCGAGCCGCTGGCCCTGGGCTCCCAGACGTTCCACCAGTCCCTGGGACAAGGCGGTGATGAGCAGCAAAAGGCTGCCCTGGGCGACAAGCAGGCCCAGGAAGTAGCTGAACAAAGGGGTGGGTTCTGCCCCGACGATGGTGCTGCCCAGCAGGAAGCCATGCAGGCCGAACAGGGGCAGCAGCCAGGCGGCTTGGGCCATGCTCAGGGCGATCAGGCCTTCCACCGCCAGGCTGAAGGAGACGAGGGCTTCAGCCCAGGGGGCCACCGCATCGGGCAGGGGGATGAACTGTGACAGCACGCTGCCGCCGAGACCGACTGCCAGCAGTGGCAGCACCCAGCGCAGAGGACGTTGCAAGCCAACGAAACCCAGGGCCAAGAGGAACAGCAGATGGTCAGGACCCAAGAGCGGGTGCCCCAGGCCACTCAGCAGTCCCTGCCAGGCGGTCAGTGCGCCGCTGTCACCCATGCCGAAAGGATGGTGGGCGAAGGCTGGGCTGGCGATCAACAACAGCCCTAAGAAACAGACGGCGGCCTGGCGCAGAGGCCTGGGGGAAGCCACAAGATTGGTCAAGGTCGATCCTCGTCGGTGGTGGTCCTGGCGGGCGTTCTGACTGACGCCGGCGGGGCCGGACGTTCACAGCTGCGGGACAGCGACGGATTTGCACCGGTCTTTCCCCGTTTCCATCAGCGGCTGATCCCCGCTGAAACCAGATGCAAACCCTAGCAGAGGGTCTTCCATCGGTCACTGAAGTGTGGCTCCGGGGTATCCCCGCGGGGTCACCATCCGCCCATCGCGGGCGTAACTGCTGCTGTTGCCGATCAACACCACTGTGAGCATGTCCACGTGATCCGGCTCCAGGCCGTTCAGGTCCGTCAGCTGCTGCGATTCATCGCTGCGGCCCAGTTGCCGTGCCAGCAGAACCGGGGTGTCGCCATCGCGTTGCTCGAGCAACAGCTCCCGCGCCCTGGCCAGCTGCCAGTCGCGGCCCTTGGACCGCGGGTTGTACAGCGCCACCACGAAATCACCTGAAGCCGCTGCCCGCAGCCGTTGCTCGATCACGGGCCAGGGGGTCAATCGATCACTGAGGCTCACCGTGCAGAAGTCGTGCATCAGGGGGGCTCCCGCCCGGGCTGCCGCCAGCTGCAGCGCGGAGATACCCGGATGCACCTGAAAGGTCGGCCGGTCCTGTTCCGGCTGCTGCAGCCACAACTCCAGGGCCAGCCCGGCCATGCCGTAAATCCCGCTGTCCCCTGATGAGATCAGGGCGACCCGTGCCCCCTGCTGCGCCAGGCTCAGCGCCTTGGCACAGCGGTCCCATTCGCGGGTGAGCTGGCCGTCCAGCCGTACCTGATGCACCTGTCGCAGGGGTTCGAGGAGATCGAGATAGAGCCCGTAGCCCACCCAGGCCGTGCAGCGGGCGAGGGCCTGGCGGGCATCACCACTGAGCAGGGACGGATCCCCAGGGCCACTGCCGATCAGATGCAGTTCACCCCGCGACGGGGCGAAGGGGAGGCGTGCTTCCGCCACCGCCACGGTGACTGCACCCTTTTCACCGGGGCCGGCATGTCGAATCACCTTGCTTTGCCGCAGGGCAGCTCCCTCTCCAGCAGCCAGCAGGGCTGCCGCCTCCGCCACCGAGGCGGTTCCCATCTCGGCGCGCACCACCTCGGATGGGGTGGGCACAGTGACCGATGCCAGATCCGTTGCGCCGTAGGTGCGGAAGCACCATTGCTGTTGCTGGATCAACGCCAGTAGAGCTGGCTCATCCGCTTTGCGATCGATGCTGGCCAGGCCGGCTACAGCATCCTCCGCCAGTCCCCCCTGATCCAGGACGTCTCTGATCGCCCGTTGCACCAGCTCCAGGCTGGTGTCGCGTTCACAGCCCACCCCCAGCCAGAGGCTGGTGGGATGCCAGCGGCAGGGGGCCAGGTTGTCGGCGCCGATACTCAGCTGCGCGTCCGCGGCACTGGCCGCGCTGTCCAGCCATGGGTGTTGCTGCTGCCAATCGACGGCGCCACAGGTCTGGGAGACGGTCGATCGCTCTGCGCAGGCCTGCCTCTGCATCAACTCCCGCCAGGCAGCGCTGCTGCCACCACGCCGCCAGCCCCAGCCCTCACCGAAGGCATCCAACGCCAGGCGTTGCTCCGTGGCACAGGCTCCGGTGAGTACGGCGCTGGCCTGCAGCATCTGCGCCAGTTCCCGCGCCCGTTGCTCGGCGCCGCTGCTGTGGCCCCCGAGCAACGGGATGACCCACTGCCCCTTCGGATCGAGGACAAGAACGGCTGGATCCTGCTCCTTGCCTTGAAGCAGAGGGGCGATCAGCCGGGTCACGGCCCCGACCGCGCCAATGAACAAGAGGGTTTCTCCCTCCCGCCAGTGATCGATGAGTGTCTCTTTGATCGCCCCATCCGCGCGGAAGGACTTATGGATCTCACCGCTTTGCAACAGGCGATCCAGCAGCGGTTGGCTGGCGGCGGACAGGCCGATGCCGATGCCGGAGTGATGCGTCTGTGGTTTGGGCGAAGTCAGGGCGGGCGCTGGCAGGGAGTGGCTCAGGGCTGCTTGAGACGTCCATCCGGATTCAGCAGCTCCCGGGCTGATCCTCCCAGGCTGGATTCCGGGCGCAGCAGAGGTTCCGATTGGTGCATCGGAACGGGTTCCGGTTCGGGCTCCAAGGCCAGCGATGGCTCCTGGCTCGGGGCGATCACGGGGTCTGGGTCGGCCTCTTCAACGGTTGCCGGCTCAAGGTCAGATTTGAAATTCTGGCTTGAGGTGTCGACTTGCTCAGGAGTGACGTCTGTTTTTTCTTCCTCTGCCTTTTGTTCAGGTTCAAGTTCGGCTTCTTCGTTCAGTTCGGGACTGTCATCCGATGAGGGTTCAGGTTTGACTCGCTCCTGCTGGGGACTTCCGCTTAGGCGCTCCAGTTCATCCTCATTCAGGCGGGGCTTCAGCCAGACGGGCCGGTGACGACTGCCGTCCTCCAACCGAACCAGACGATTGTTGAAGACGGGCTGCAGGGGTTCGCCCTGACCATTCAGCAACTCCACCTGGAGAGTGGTGCCCTGGCTGCCGCTCCCTTTCAGCCAAATCGCTTCTTGGTGGTCCGTCAGAAAGCTGTCTCCATCAACGCTGATGCGGATGCGCCAGCGGCCGTCTCCATCGCGAAGGTTCTGAAGTGGGGCATTCCAGATCAGCCAATCCAGCATTAACGGTTGCTGGTTCTTTTGATCTGCGGGTGGGACGGGCACGACCCAGGGGGCATCCGCCGATGGCTGGGTTTCGTTCAGCCGTTGCCAGAGGTGCAGTCGCCCTTGAACGGATCCGCCCGGGGCCGTGACAGCCTCCCCCCATGGGTAGGCGGCCCAGGCGCTGAATCGATGACTTCCCGGCGTCAGGTCATCGAGGTCCAACCGCACCTCTCCATCGGTGAGTTGATCGACTCGGATGAGCGGACGGTCATCGACCTGCACGACCACATGGGGGCCGATCCCCAAGTCCGGATCCCGGCTCACCGGCCAGTCCTGCACCGCCAGGACCAGTTCCACGCCATCGCTGTTGATCACGCCGTCATCGGCGGGGCTGATCAGCGTCAGCTGGGGGTGCCGTCCGGTCAGTTGGCGCTTCAGCTGCTGAACAGCTCCCGGTGGGGCCACTTCCTGCAGACGTCCTGAGGGGCCCTCGCTTGGAATGGGTCCTTCCGCTGCTTGGCCGCGGTTGAGCCATCCCGGCAGGGCGGCAACCCCCGTTGGGGCGCTGAACAGGAGCAGCAAGGCCAGAACCCCCACCAGCAGCGGCTTCAGGGCCGAGCGCGGCATGGCTGAACAGCGGATGGGTTCATTCTGCCCACCCTGGCGTGGCAAGAAACAGTTTTTATCAGCCTGGCCGAAAAAATAACGACGTTTGTGTTGCTAACTGCCGCAAGATTCTGTTTTTTGCTGATCACCACACCTCTGGAGACCCCAGTTCCAGACTGGCTCGGGGCGGGATTGAACCTTTGTAACTCAACACCGGTATAAGCCCTTCTTCAGATCTATGCTTCCGCCAGCGGTCCCCTTTTTGGGGCCCCAGCTTCAGTGAAGTCAAGGGGTTTCGGCTCTTTATCGCACTGACGCCCTGATGCAGCTTCATTGCGGAGCTGTGTCCGGGGCCCCGATGGATTTCGATCCATCGGAGGGGTGGCCCTCCACCTCGACTCCAGTCCCTCGAGGAACGACTCGATGACCATCAGCCCACCAGAGCGTGGGAGTGACGCGAAGAGCCAGGTTGAAAAGGTTGACAATCCAGCAACCTTCGAGCTGTTCGGTAAGCCCGGACATTTCGACCGCGCTCTCGCGAAGGGTCCCAAAACCACATCCTGGGTTTGGAACCTTCACGCCAACGCTCACGACTTCGACGCCCACACGAGTGACCTTCAAGAGGTCTCTCGGCGGATCTTCTCCGCACACTTCGGCCATCTGGCCGTCATCTTCATCTGGCTGAGCGGCGCCTTCTTCCACGGTGCTCGCTTCTCAAACTATTCCGGTTGGCTCGCTGATCCCACCCACGTGAAGCCCAGTGCTCAGGTGGTGTGGCCGATCTTTGGCCAGGAGATTCTCAATGGCGATATGGGTGCCGGCTTCCAAGGCATTCAGATCACCTCAGGCCTGTTCCACGTCTGGCGTGGATGGGGCATCACCAGCGAAACCCAGCTCATGGCTCTGGCCATCGGTGCCCTGGTGATGGCCGGCCTGATGCTCAACGCTGGTGTTTTCCACTACCACAAGGCTGCGCCGAAGCTGGAGTGGTTCCAGAACGTTGAGTCCATGCTGAACCACCACCTGGCAGGTCTGCTGGGTCTCGGTTCTCTCTCCTGGGCAGGTCACCTCATCCATGTGTCCGCTCCCGTCAGCAAGCTGATGGATGCGATTGACGCTGGTCAGCCGCTGGTGCTCGACGGCAAAACCATCGCAACTGTCGCTGACATCCCCCTGCCGCACGAGTTCTTCAATCAGGACCTGCTGGCACAGCTTTATCCCGGCATCGGTGCAGGGATCGGAGCCTTCTTTTCCGGCAACTGGGCTGCCTACAGCGACTTCCTCACCTTCAAAGGTGGTTTGAACCCTGTCACCGGCAGTCTCTGGATGACCGACATCGCCCATCACCATGTGGCGATCGCCGTCCTTTTCATCGTCGCTGGTCACATGTACCGGACGAACTGGGGCATCGGGCACTCCATCAAGGAGATCCACGAAGGTCAGAAGGGTGATCCCCTGCTGTTCCCCGCTCCCAACGGTCACGACGGTCTCTACGAGTTCCTGACCACCTCCTGGCACGCCCAGCTGGGTCTGAACCTGGCGATGCTCGGCTCACTGAGCATCATCGTGGCTCAGCACATGTACGCCATGCCTCCCTACGCGTACATGGCTGTCGATTACCCGACTCAGATCGGTCTGTTCACCCATCACATGTGGATCGGTGGATTCCTGATCGTCGGTGGTGCGGCCCACGCGGCCATCGCCATGGTCCGCGACTACGACCCCGCCAAGCACATCGACAACGTGCTGGATCGGGTGCTCAAGGCCCGCGACGCCATCATCAGCCACCTCAACTGGGTGTGCATCTGGCTTGGAGCCCACAGCTTCGGCCTCTATATCCACAACGACACCATGCGTGCCCTGGGACGTCCCCAGGACATGTTCAGTGATTCGGCGATCTCCATTCAGCCGATCTTCGCCCAGTGGATTCAGAACGCCCATGCAGCAGCAGCCGGTAGCACCGCTCCCAACGCTCTTGCCGGCGTGAGCGAAGTGTTCAACGGCTCCGTTGTGGCGGTCGGCGGCAAGGTTGCCGCAGCCCCCATGCCGCTCGGCACCGCCGACTTCATGGTGCACCACATCCACGCCTTCACGATTCACGTGACGGTGCTGATCCTGCTGAAGGGTGTGCTCTACGCCCGCAGCTCCCGTCTCATTCCAGACAAGGCCAACCTGGGCTTCCGCTTCTCCTGCGACGGCCCCGGTCGCGGTGGCACCTGTCAGGTGTCCGCTTGGGACCACGTGTTCCTGGGTCTGTTCTGGATGTACAACTCCCTGTCGATCGTGATCTTCCACTTCTCCTGGAAGATGCAGAGCGATATCTGGGGAACGGTGAACGCCGACGGTTCCGTCGCGCACATCACCAACGGCAACTTTGCCCAGAGCGCCATCACCATCAATGGCTGGCTGCGTGACTACCTGTGGGCTCAGGCCGTTCAGGTGATCAACAGCTACGGCTCGAACACCAGCGCCTACGGAATCATGTTCCTGGGTGCCCACTTCATCTGGGCCTTCAGCCTGATGTTCCTGTTCAGTGGCCGCGGCTACTGGCAAGAGCTGATCGAGTCCATCGTCTGGGCTCACAACAAGCTGAAGGTGGCTCCGGCCATCCAGCCCCGCGCGCTGTCCATCATCCAGGGCCGTGCCGTGGGTGTCGCCCACTACCTGTTGGGCGGAATTGCGACCACGTGGGCCTTCTTCCACGCCCACATTCTTGTGGTCGGCTGACCTCACTGACCTTTCCCTCTAATGGCAACGAAATTTCCTTCGTTCAGCCAGGGTCTGGCTCAGGACCCGACAACCCGTCGTATCTGGTACGGGATCGCCACGGCTCACGACTTCGAGAGCCATGACGGAATGACGGAGGAGCGCCTCTATCAGAAGCTCTTCTCCACCCATTTCGGTCACCTGGCGATCATCGGCCTGTGGGTTTCGGGAAACCTGTTCCACATCGCCTGGCAGGGCAACTTCGAGCAGTGGGTCGCTGACCCCCTGCACGTGCGCCCCATCGCTCACGCAATCTGGGATCCCCACTTCGGTCAAGGCGCCATTGATGCCTTCACCCAAGCGGGTGCTTCCTCTCCGGTGAACATCGCCTTCTCCGGTATGTACCACTGGTGGTACACGATCGGCATGCGCACCAACGCCGAGCTGTATCAGGGTTCCATCTTCATGATGATCCTGTCGGCCTGGGCCCTCTTCGCCGGCTGGCTGCATCTGCAGCCCAAGTTCCGTCCCTCTCTGGCCTGGTTCAAGAACGCTGAATCACGCCTCAACCACCACCTCGCCGTTCTGTTCGGCTTCAGCTCCATCGCCTGGACCGGTCACCTGGTTCACGTCGCGATCCCCGAAGCCCGCGGACAGCACGTCGGTTGGGACAACTTCCTCAACGTTCTGCCTCACCCCGCCGGTCTTGGACCCTTCTTCACCGGCAACTGGGGTGTGTATGCCGAGAACCCTGATTCCCTGAACCAGGCTTTCGGCAGCGCTGATGGCGCAGGCACCGCCATCCTCACCTTCCTCGGCGGTTTCCATCCTCAGAGCGAAGCTCTGTGGCTCACCGACATCGCCCACCACCACCTGGCCATCGGTTGCATCTTCGTGATCGCCGGCCACATGTACCGGACCAACTTCGGGATCGGTCACTCCATCAAGGAGATCCTCGAGACCCACAACCCACCCAAGGGCACCCCTGGTGACCTCGGCGCCGGCCACAAAGGTCTTTACGACACGATCAACAACAGCCTGCACTTCCAGCTCGGCCTGGCTCTCGCCTCCCTCGGCGTGGTCACCAGCCTGGTGGCGCAGCACATGTACTCGATGCCGTCGTACGCCTTCATCGCGAAGGACTACACGACCCAGGCAGCCCTGTACACCCATCACCAGTACATCGCCATCGCCCTGATGTGCGGTGCCTTTGCCCACGGTGCGATCTTCTTCATCCGTGACTACGACCCCGAAGCCAACAAGGACAACGTCCTGGCTCGGATGCTCGAGCACAAGGAAGCGATCATCAGCCACCTGAGCTGGGTCTCCCTGTTCCTCGGTTTCCACACCCTCGGCCTCTACGTCCACAACGATGTGGTCGTCTCCTTCGGTACCCCCGAGAAGCAGATCCTGGTGGAGCCCGTGTTCGCCCAGTTCGTGCAGGCCGCCTCTGGTAAGGCCATGTACGGCATGGACGTGCTGCTCTCCAACGCCTCCAGTTCCGCCAGCCTCGCTGCGCAGAACATCCCCGGCGAGCACTACTGGCTGGATGCCATCAACGGCAACACCGACGTGTTCCTGCCCATCGGCCCTGGTGACTTCCTGGTCCACCACGCCATCGCTCTGGGTCTGCACACCACCACCCTGATCCTTGTGAAGGGTGCCCTGGATGCTCGCGGCTCCAAGCTGATGCCTGACAAGAAGGACTTCGGCTACTCCTTCCCCTGCGACGGCCCCGGCCGTGGCGGCACCTGCGACATCTCAGCCTGGGACGCCTTCTATCTGGCTGTCTTCTGGGCCCTGAACACCGTGGGTTGGGTCACCTTCTATTGGCACTGGAAGCACCTGGCCATCTGGTCCGGCAACGTGGCTCAGTTCAACGAATCCAGCACCTACCTGATGGGCTGGTTCCGCGACTACCTCTGGCTCAACTCCTCCCAGCTGATCAACGGCTACAACCCGTTCGGCAGCAACAACCTGGCCGTCTGGGCCTGGATGTTCCTGTTCGGTCACCTGGTGTGGGCCACCGGTTTCATGTTCCTGATCTCCTGGCGCGGTTACTGGCAGGAACTGATCGAGACCATCGTCTGGGCGCATCAGCGCAGCCCCATCGCCAACATGATGGGCTGGCGCGACAAGCCTGTGGCTCTCTCGATCGTTCAGGCTCGTGTTGTGGGTCTCGCCCACTTCTCGGTTGGTTACGTGCTCACGTACGCCGCCTTCCTGATCGCCTCCACTTCAGGCAAGTTCGGTTGATTCATATCCGTCCAACCGTCTGATTCACGAGTCGTTCCTCGTATTCACCCCGTCCGGTTTGCCGGGCGGGGTTTTTTGTTGCAGCCACGCTCCATCGGCTGGTGCTGGATAGGTTGTCGACCCTGGTTTTGCTTGCTGGTTGTGACGTCACGCCAATGGAGTCACTTTTTGCTCAACCGCGGCATCTGGCAGGGCAGCTTCGACACGCTGGACCGGAGTCTGGAGTTGAGACGGCGGCAGCCATCGCAACTCACCCTTGCGGGGGACGACGCCCTTGTGGAGCTGGAGTTGCTGTTCTGGCCTGATGCTCTCGATGGCCAACGTCAGGGCGATCCGGTGAAGCGGATCGCTCAGTCCTTCCATCAGGTGGATTCTGAGCTGGGTTTCTTCTCCAGCGGCAGCTTTTCACGGGGTTCCCTGTTCATCTCCTCCTGGTCCAGGCCCTATGCCGAATTCGGATTCCTCTGGCGAGATCGCCGCCATCGCCTGGTGTTGCTCTGGGATGGAAGCGGTCGCTTTGATCACCCGGTTCTGATTCGCGAACACCGTGCCGGTGTCCATGCCCATGAAGCACCTCCCCTGACGGCGGAGCAGCTTCTGGGCGATTGGTGTGGACAGCAGACGTTGCTGGAGCGAGACCGCTCAGCGGTCGATTCTGTCATCACGCCCCATGAACTGCAGATCACCAACGACATGGTGCAAGGCCTGCGCTGGCTCCCTGATGGTGGCGCCTTCCGCGCCCCCGAACAGGTCAGGGCTGGCAGCGGCTTTGCCATCGAGGCCTGGTGGTGTCCCTGTCCTGAGCGGTTGGAGCGTATTCAGCGCTGCTATGACGCGTTCGGCAGTTGGATCGCCAGCCGCCATGTTCTGTTGCAGCGTTAATTGATGAGCGCAAACAAGCTGCTTGTGGGCACGGTTTGCTCCCTTTTCCTAGGAACTGCGCCTCCTGTTGATGCCGATACCGCTCGCGTGCATTGCCATCTGCACGTGAAGTCTCCGGTGATGAAGCGGACCAATAGCGCTGCCAATTGTCAGTTCAGCCAGTCCCAGGGCAACGTTCACGTGGTGATGAACCCTGGTTTGCCTGGTGGACTGCAATTTGACTTTCCAGCGTCCAAGCAGAACGTCACTTATCAGCGCTTCAATGACGAGGCTGGGATCCAATTCACAACACCAGAGCTCACACTCAAGGTGTTCTGGGCTGATCCCGGGACCCGCCACAGTTTTTAAATCGTTCCCGGCAGGGTTGAACCCAATCGCTCCACGGCTTCCCGCAATCGGTGAAACGCCCTGGGTTGCAGCCGTCGCTGGATGCGCAGCAGCACATGATCAGCGATGCGTTGCATCGCCACCATTTCGCTCGCACTCTCCGGTGCGTACACCGCTTGCGGGCGTTGCAGCAGGGTCTTGTCCTGAACGAACACCTCCTTCCAGCGCCGTCCCCAGACCGCTTCGGCAAAGCGGTTGTTGTTGTCCTTGAAATGCCGTCGCACGACCCTGGCGAGATCCCTGTCGAATCCCCAGTAATTGCCATCGTTCCAACGACGGAAGCTCTGCTCCCGCGGAACGATCGCAGAGGAATTCTCGATGACCCGATGGCTGATGCCATGGCGGGCCAGGCGCAGCCCCACTTGGCGTGCCAACCAGGTGGCGCGAGGGCCCGGACTTGCATTGAGGTCCTCTGAACGGCTGGCGGCCCAGTTCAGATCCGGATTGAGATCAAGGGTCCTCAGCAGTTGTCGCAGCGGGTCTTGCTCCGTCTGGCGAAAGGGAATGAAGCGCACATCCAGTCCCCGCTTTCGTTCATTCAGCAGGGCAGAGAAATAACTCCAGAAGTCGAACACATCACTGCGTTTGGCATTGGGCCCCGTGAATGTTCCGCTGGAGGGCAAACGGCCCGCCAACACTTCCTCCACATACTCATTGAATGTTGTTGTGTGATAAAAACGCTTCAGCGTGTAGGCATAACGGGAGTTGATGTAATCGAGCTGTGATCGGATGAAAATCACAACCGTCAGCTCATAACCGTTCTCCCGGGCTAAACGCCTCAGCTGGCGGAGCGTCGTTCGTTGCGTGAGGCGAGGGGCGAACTGTTCAGCACTCAGCAGCACATCGCCATCGTGACGGGCCATGGCCTCCAGATAGTCACGCCACAGGCTCCAATCCCCTCGCGTGATCGCTTTGATGAGGGGTTTGAAATCAGGAATCTCCGCCAGGGGAAACCGGTACTGAATGTGCTGTTGCTCCAGCAACGCCCGGCTGCGCAGCAGCCTCGATTGGATGTCCGTTGAGGCGGTCTTGTGGGTGCCGGCGTGCAGGATCAACCGACGGCGGACCGCAGCCGCAGGAGGTGTTGAGGTCATGCCGGACGCCAGCGTTTCAGCAACAAATACACCGTCGGCACCACAAACAAGGACAGCCAAGAGGAGACCAGCAGGCCGCTGAACACCACCGTGCCAATGCTGATCCGGCTGGCGGAACCGCTGCCCTGGGCCAGCAGCAGCGGTAGAAAGCCGGCCAGGGAGGTGACTGCTGTGAGCAGGATCGGCCGCATTCGGTTCACGGCGGCGCCGAGGATCGCCTCACGCAGGTTCATGCCGGCGTTGAGCCGTTGGTTCGCGAATTCGACAATCAGGATGCCGTTCTTGGCCGCCAGGCTCACCAACACCAGCAGTCCCATCTGTCCGTAGACATCCAGGGGCAGACCGCGCAATTTCAGCCCGATCAGCGCCCCCATCAGGGCAATGGGCACCGTGAGCAAAATGATCAGCGGATCCACAAAGCTTTCGTAGAGCGCCGCCAGCAGCAGATACACCACCACCACCCCGAGGCTGAACAGCACCCAGGTTGAGCGGGCTGCCTTTTGCTCTTCCAGGGCCAGGCCCGTGAAGGTCAGCCCGATGTTGTTGCCCCCCACCGAATCGCCAGCGGCCTTGAGTTGCTGAATCGCCTGACCGCTGCTCACCCCAGGGGCCGGCACCGCCGTGACCGTGATGGCCCGGTTGAGGCCATAGTGGCGAATGCTGTTGGCCCCTTCCGTTCGGGTCAGGGTGGCCACGTTCTCCAAAGAGACCAGCTCTCCGCTGCGGTTGCGCACCATCAAGCCGCTGAGGTCCTCCGGGCCGGCTCGACGCTCTCCGTCCAACTGCAGATAGATGCTGCGGATGCGCCCCCCCTCGTAGGTGTCGTCGATGTAGCGGCCGCCGATGGCCGTGCCGATGTCGCGCAGGGTGGTGTTGAGATCGAGGTCGAGGCCAGCAAGAAGATCCCGATCAAGACTGAGGCGCCAGCGGGGGGAGCTGGCATCGAAGCGGGTGCTCACCCGTTCAAAGCGGTTGCTGGCTTGGGCGGTGTCGATGAAGCGCTGGGCCACGGCTTCGAACTCCTGCAGGCTGAGTTGCCCGCCGCTGCGGTCCAGCAGTTCCAGCCTCAATCCGGATTCGCTGCTGAAGCCCCGCACAGTGGCTGGGGTGGTGACCACCACACGGGCGTCGCCGATCCGGCTGCGGATGGCCCGGTTCAGCCGTCGTTTCACCGCATCACTGCTCTGATCGCGACCGGACCGTTCCTCCAGTGGCTGGAGCCGTAGATAGAACGACCCACGGTCCTCACCGCTCTGGCCGAAGGATCGACCGGCATAAAAGTTGCCCGTGCGGATCAACGGCTCTTCAGCCACCACAGCACGGATGCGGTCCATCACCGCCACCGTGCGTTCCAGGCTTGCTCCCTCCGGCAGGGTGAAATAGCCGCGGATCTGGCTCTGGTCTTCGTTGAGGATGAAGGCGGTGGGCATCGCCGCCAGCCCAGCGCCGGTGATGAGCAGTCCCGTCAGCAGCAGGCCCAGCACCAGCGGGGCGCGCCGCAGCCAACGCTCCAGCAAATTTGCGTAGCGCCGCTGCAGGTTGCTCATGCCTTGCCTCAGCCCGCTGCTCAGGCGTCGCAGCGGACCCGGCAGTCGCCCTTCGCCGGAGTCCAGCACCCGGGCGCAGGCCATCGGTGTGAAGGAGAGGGCGTTGAGGGTGGAGAACAGAATGGCGCCGCTGATGGCCAGGGCAATCGGTTGATACAGCCGTCCCACGGAGCCGGGGATCAGCAGCACCGGCACGAACACGGCAGCCAGCACCAGGGAGGTGGCCACAACCGCTCCGGCCAGTTCGGCCATGGCGTCTTCTGCCGCAGCTTTTGGGGCATCCCCCCGTTCGATCCGACCGGCGATGTCCTCGCTCACCACGATCGCGTCATCGACCACGATTCCCGTGGCCATCACCATCCCAAATAGAATCAGACTGTTGAGGTTGGAGCCGCTCAGTTTCACCAGCACCAGGCTTCCCACCAGGGCCACCGGCACGGCAAGACCAGGGATCAGGGCGAGGCGCCAGCGTCCCAGGAACAGCACCAGCACCACCAGCACCAGAAGCACGGCATCCCGCAGGGTGGCGATGGTGCGGTCGAGGTTGGCCTGGACGTTGTCAGCCACGTCCACGATCATCGAGGTCTCGATCCCGGGCGGGAAGCTGGGTTCCAGTCGCTTCAGCTCGGCCTTGACAGCTCGGCTCACCTCCAGGGCATTGGCTCCATCCCGTTGGTAGAGCCCCACGGCCACGGAGCGCTGCCCGTCGAGATTCATGGCCTGGCTGCCGTAGCTGCGCTGTCCCAGCTCGACGCGGCCCACATCCTTGAGGCGCAGCAGGCCGCCGTTGTCGAGGCGGCGCAGGATCAGGTTTTCGAAATCCTTCTGACTCAGCAGCCGTCCCTCGGCATCCACGGGCAGGCTGATCAGCTGACCATCCGGCGCTGGAGAGGCGCCCAGGCTGCCGATGGCGGCCAGAACGTTCTGCTCCGCCAGGGCTCGGCTGACGTCTGAAATGGTGAGGTTGGCCTGTTCCAGTCGATCTGGATCGAGCCAGAGGCGAAAGGAGAGCTCACTGCTGCCAAACACCAGCACATCGCCGACGCCGGGGGTGGTGAGCAGTGACTCCCGCAGGGATTGATCCAGCCAGCCGGCCAGAAAGGTGGAGACGTATTGGTCGGGCGGATGGCTGAAGCCAAGGATCATCAGCAGGTCATCCGAGGACCGGCGCACCCGCAGCCCCTGACGGCTCACCGCCTGAGGCAGGCGGCGGGTGGCGAGGTTCACTTCGTTCTGCACCTTGATGGCATTCAGCTCGGGATCGCCTTCGCTGAACCGCAGGCTGATGCTGGCGCCCCCCTGGCGACTGTTGGAGCTGATGCTCTCCAGCCCCTCCAGGCCATTGAGCTGCTGTTCCAGGACGGCCGTGACGCTCTGCTCCACCACTTCCGGTGACGCCGCAGCAAAGGTGGCTCGAACGCTGACCCGGGTCGGAGCCAACTGCGGCAGGTCCTCGAGTCCAAGACCGGTGAGGGCCACGAGGCCCGCCAGCAGGATCAGCAGGCTGCAGACAACGGTGAAGACCGGTCGGCGCAGAAACGGCTGGGAGAGCGACCGCACCGGGACGACTCAGAGATGGGTGGATCTTGACAGTCGAAAACCCTCAGCTGCACCAAGAGGGAACAGCAGAGGGTCAGCGATGGGATTGGTCAGATCAGTGACTGAGGCCCCAGGGGCAGATCAGCCGACGCTCCAGACCCCGGCAGCGATCTTGAACAGCTCCTGAACGTGCACTGTGTTGCAGAGGAACCAGGCGAACACGGCACCGCCGCAGCCGCCCAGCCAGAAGCCGCTGGTGAAGTCAGCCCAGCCGGTGCGGGTGAACAGGTCAGCCGGTGGGTTTTCAACCGTGGCGTCCGCGGGGGGGATGTTGGGTTGCTTGCCGGGCTGGTTGTACAGCAGGAACAGCAGGCTGAGGATGTGAACCGCGCCGATGGCGGCCAGCAGGCCTGCGGTCTGCTGATACTCCGTGGCCCGCAGGGGACCGCAGATGGTGAAGGGGCCGTACAGCAGATAGCCAAAGGCTGCACCGGTCTCCAGGCCGCGGAAGTTGGGGGAGATGCCGGGGCGGTACAGGGGCAGGTTGTTGATCAGGCCCTTGATGAAATAGCCGCTGTTCACCGGGGTGGCGAGATTGCCTACGCAGGGGTCAGAGACGGGAGTGACGGTCATTGAAGTCGAATGCTGAGGGGTGGAAACGATCCGCAATTCGCGGTCACTCGGCGGCGGTGATCACTCGACCGACGAGGACGATGAACACTGCAGGGAAGACGATTCCGGTAATGGGAACGAAAATCGCAGGCAGCCAGGCAGCAGCGAAATCTCCAGTCATGTCGAGGCCAAAAGCTTCGCCGCTACTGTAGAGATCACTGATCTGACGGTCTCTTTCAGGCCGCAACGGCGACATAAAAGTTCAATCCGCATGCAGAACGTTCTCGTCCCCGGTGCTGTCGTTCTTCTGACGGTGGTCCTGTGGCTGCGCCGCAAGCCGGTCAAACCCATGCTCAGCAGCACCGACACCAGCACGGTGGCCCAACTGAATCGGGCGCAGCTCGAGCTGGTGATCGAATCATCCCCTCCAGACAGCGCCAGCGAGGATCCTCCGGCGAATTGGACGGCTCCCCAAACGGAACAGGAGCGTCTGGCATTGCAGCAGCGGCTGCGAGGGCGCATGGCAGCGGGGCCGGAGGAACGGCTTGAAGCGGTGCGGGAAGCAGCCCTGTGGGGACACCGTTGCGTCTTGCCGTTGCTCAAGCGCGCCCTGCGGGACAGCGACGCCCGGGTGGTGGAGGCTGCTGCTGAGGCGATGGAACCGTTCCGCGGAGCGCCCCGCCGCGCTTCGGCTCAGCCGGTGCGGCCACCGCGCAATGTGTCGCGGATGCGGTAGATCGGTCGTCCCTGACTTTCGTGATAAGTGCGGATCAGCAGTTCCCCCAGCAGGCCGAAGCAGAACAACTGAATCCCCGCCAGCCCCAGCACAACCGCGAGGGTGAGAAGGGGGCGGTTGCCGATGTCTCCACCCATCAGCTTCACCGCCAGGAGATAGGTGCTGGCTACAAGGCTGCCGAACATGGCGATCAGTCCCCCGAACCCGAAGACGTACATCGGACGGGTGAGGAAGCGTTTCATGAACCACACCGTCAGCAGGTCCATCAGCACCCGGAAGGTGCGGTCGATGCCGTATTTGCTGCTGCCGAATTGGCGGGCCCGGTGATTCACCTTCACCTCGGTGATCCGGGCCCCCTCGATGAAGGCCAGCGCCGGCAGGAAGCGATGCAGCTCGCCGTAGAGGCGCATATCTGAAAGCACCTCCCGCCGGTAGGCCTTGAGGGAGCAGCCGTAGTCGTGCAGCTTCACGCCGGTGACGCGCCCGATCAGGCGGTTGGCGATGCGGGAGGGGAGTTTGCGTTGCAGAGCAGCGTCCTGGCGCTGATGGCGCCAGCCGCTCACCAGGTCATAGCCCTGCCGCAGTTTGGCCAGCAGCATCGGGATGTCGGCAGGATCGTTCTGCAGGTCGCCATCGAGGCTCACGATCACCTCGCCCTGGGCGACATCAAACCCGGCGGCCATAGCGGCGGTCTGGCCGTAGTTCTTGCGCAGCAGCACCGCCACCAATTCCGGGACCTCCCGGCTGATCTGCTCCAGGACCTCAGCGGTTCGGTCGCTGGAGCCGTCGTTGACCAACACCAGTTCGAAACGTTCGCTGCTGGGTCTCAGCGCCTGAAGCAACTGCTCCACCAGATGGGGCAGGCTTTCCTCCTCGTTGTAGAGGGGCACCACCACGGACAGGTCCAGGGGTGTGCTCATGCCTCAGGGTCTACTGATCGCTGCAACCTAAGCCGACCCGCCGCTGGGTTCAGCTGAGGGGGGTTCCGTCGTGGCAACGCATCACGCGACCCGCTCCCCTCAGTTCCGCCCGATAGTGGCTGGCCACAGGATGGGGGTCCGCTGCGTGGAGGCTGTCGACGCCGATCCCGTCGCGGCCATGCTCCCGGCCGGAGCTGTGGCGGTAGAACCCATCGCCCAGATAGAGCCCCACATGGGAGCAACGCCGTGCTGAACCAAAGAAAATCAGATCTCCCGGGCGCAGCAGCTGCAGTTGACCCACCTGAACGGCCACCGGTTGGCAGAAACGCTCCTGCTGATAGGCGTCTCGTGGGATCCAGACACCCTCGCTGGCGAAGGCCAATTGCATCAGGCCTGAGCAATCCATGTTGGGTTCAGTGGTTCCGCCCCAGAGGTAGTGGTTGGGCTGTTGTTCGGCGCGTTCGCTCCAGGCCAGCACCGCCGGCAGTCGCCGCTGGATTTCCATCGCCGGCAGCAAGGTGGGCATCCAATCAGGCCGTTGCTCCGCTCGACCGATCAGGTCATTGAGGTCCATCCAGCAGCGGTAGCCGTCCTCCAGCAGCTGCACCAGCAGTCGTCCACTGCTCCACTCCAAAAGACGGATGCTGCGACCACGGCGGCCCTGGGTGGTGAGGCTGTGGCCCACGGGACGCCCATAGCCATTGACGTCGCTCAACAGGGTCCACTGCGTTCCCGGTTGCATGAGGTCGGGAGCCAGCAGGGTGCTTAACGTCGCCATGGCTCGTCGCTGTCGTCATGGCGTTCTACCGTCCCGATTCCGCCATGGCTTCCCATCTGGAGTCGGTGCTCGACCGGATGGATGCGGCAGGTCGTCCCGGGTTGCGCAACAGCCTCTCCATGACCTGGGTGCGCTACGACGACGTCAGCCCCCAGGCTGGTGAGGGCCGCGGTGCCTCCTGGAATCAGGAGCGCTGGGTTTACCCCGCCAGCGTGGTGAAGTTGATCTATGCGGTGGCCGTCGAGCGTTGGCAGCAGCGGGATCTCATCCCCGACAGCGACGAACTCAAGCGCGCGATGCGCGACATGATCGCTGAGTCGAGCAATGACGCCACGGGATTGGTGGTGGATCTGCTCACCGGCACCACCAGTGGTCCCGAGCTGCATGGGGATCGCTGGGAGCTGTGGCAGCGCCAGAGACGGCTGGTGAATGACTGGCTGGCCACCCTGGAATGGCCGGAGCTCGATGGCGTGAACTGCTGCCAGAAGACCTGGGGGGATGGGCCCTACGGCCGGGAAAAACGGTTCTATGGCGCAGACAATGGCAATCGCAATGCGCTGAGCACCGCGTCCACGGCCCGGATGTTGGAAGCGGTGATGACCGGCGCTGTGGTGTCACCACCCGCCTGCCGGCGCTTGCGGGACCTGCTCAGTCGTTCCCTGGATCCCGATCAACGACGCGCCGACCCGGAGAACCAGGTGGATGGATTTCTCGGGGAAGGCCTACCTGCAGCGAGCCGTCTCTGGAGTAAGGCGGGTTGGATGAGTCAGGCTCGCCATGACGCTGCCTGGTGGCAGCTGCCGGATGCTCCCCCCACGATGGTCGTGGCCTTCGGCAGTGGCAGTGACCGCGCTCAGGATGAACAGCTCTTGCCGGATCTGGCACGGGCCCTGGGCGATTTCATGCCTTCCGAAGAGAGCTGAAACCGCGGATCTGGACCGGAACGGAGAGGGAGGGATTCCGACTGATCCACAGAGGCACTGCAGGAGAAGGAAAGACATCAAGTCCAGCAGCTCCTAGGGGATTTCCCCCACAAATTCCCCCACATACACGAAATGACTCTCATTCACGCCAGAACAAAGGCTTGTTTGATATCAAGTCCGTTGCATATTTTGACAGATATTGATATAATTGAGAAGAAATGTCGGATCGATTGCAATAAAGTTTCCGGCTAATTTATATTTACTTGTCCTAATTATGAATCTGAACAAGAAGTTGCTGACCTTGAAAGAGGTTAGTGTCCTGGTCTCCATGTCTCGCTCCACGATTTATCGAAGCATGGATGCGGGGGATTTCCCTCGCCCTCTCAAGATTGGTTCGCGGATGGTGCGTTGGGCTGTTGACGATATTGACGATTATTTGAAGCGTCTCTCTTGCGTAGCGTAAGGGAGAAGTCTCATGATCAAAACCAAGAAGCAGATCCAGGAGTTATCTCTCCTGGATCACAAGACTCGGCGGGCCTGCGGCAATGGGTTGCTTGCCGTACGTGACCCTCGCTCAAGCAAAGGGAGTATTTACTTTGTTGGCAGGATGCAGCGGAGGCTTCCAGGCCAATCGAAGCCTGTCTCGAAAGAGTGCCAGATTGGCGTTTTTGGAGAAAAACCAGGTCAATTCACCCTTGTATCTGCCCATCAGAAGTGGAGCGAGATCAAGCAATGGTCTCTTGAGAATGACCGAGATCCTGGCGACTTTTGGAAGATCCAAAAGCAGTCAATTCAAGAGGAAAAAGTACTCTCTTTTGTTGTCGATAAGTTTTTAGAGCTTAAAGAGCGCACCATTAAGCCTGCAACTGTCAGGGAATATCGTCTGAAGCTCGAACAAGTGGTGACCATCATCTCCCCGTCAACACCCATTCGTTCACTTGAATGGAGCAATGGTGGGAGGAAGATCGTCATGGATGCAATTGATGTTATTGGAGTGAATGGTAAGGGGGATTTGGCTCGTCGATGTCAAAACCTTTTAAAGCAGTGTTTCAATCTCGCTGAAGGCAGGGATTGGATGCGTCGTGGCGAGAATCCAGCCGTTCGTTTAGTCGGTGATGACTCACCAACTAGTAGCTCGAAGCATCATCCCTGTGTGGAGTGGGATCAAGTCCCCAAATTGCTTGAGGACATCTCTTTAAATCGTCCCAACGTCCACGCCACCACGGTTGCGGCAACAAAGTTGATGCTTTTGACGTTTTTGCGTGCAGGCAGCTTGACTCGTCTGCAGTGGGACTGGGTGACCCCAGATGTCATCGCAATTCCAGGCGACACACCTGGGTTGAAGCGCAGAAAGGGGAAAAGCGATGACATTCAGCATGTGGTGCCGTTGACGGCTTCTATCCGGTCTCTGTTGGATCAGATGGAGCAGTTGCATGGCAAAGGCACTTTTGTATTCCCCCAAATTCAGGTGGGTCAACGTCCCCATCTCGATCCTGGTGCTCCAAATAGTTATCTCATTGCTCTTGGCTACCGGGGAATACAGCGAGCTCATGGCTGGAGAAGAGTTGCCCGCACCTATGGAGTCGATGTCCTCAAGGCACGAGAGGTGGTGATTGAGCGTCAGATGGGGCATCTGCCTAAAGGTGCTTGTGGCAAGGCCTATGACGGTGCTGAATATCTCGATGAACGTTGGGAGTTTCTAGAGCAGTGGGGAGAACTGCTCCAGCAGTATGGGTTGTGCATCTGATGAGAAGTGCAGACGACAACCTCGTTCCATCCGACAAGGACCTGGAGCACCTGCTTCGTAAAGCACAGAAGTCTGCTGCTAAGAAAAAGGCATATAAAAAAACGACCAAGCAGTACTACAGCTCAGTCGCCAACGGGATCGTGAGGGAGGTATTCGAGGACTCCTCCATTGACGACCACTACCTGCTGCTCAAATGCCTGATGCTGCGTTGTGCCCAAGAGTTCAGCGATCTGCACAGGGAGGTAGGTCTTGAGCGCATGAACAAGCGGCAGTTTGATGCTGCCGCTCACTGGATCAGTGATCAAGGAAAGATCGCTGCTGCGGCTGAACTCCTTGCAGGCGTTGAGATGGGAGAAGACGACTGGATGGTGCCTTGAGCATTATCCTTCGCCTCACTGACCTGGATAAGGGGTGCTTCTTTTAACGCTGAATAGATGGATTGCTATGGAGTCATTGCCCAGGACTAACAAGTAGGAAGAAGGCCAATGGGTAAGCATGAAGGTTTGAATGTTGCTCTTTTAGTGAAAAAGTGCTATAATCAACTCATCGAAATAAAGGATTCATCCTTCCGCTTGATACAAACTAAATACCTTTTGCCCTCTAAGCCTTCGCTCCTCGGGCGCTCTTGTCTGCAATTGATTTCTAGCAAGTTTCTTTCGAGATTGAATCGGTAAATTTCGATACCAAGCGTATTTCTAATTATTTATTATGTCTAAAACGAATTCCAGGACCTATTGCCTTTGTCTTTATTGTGATTATGACAACAAGACCGAAGATTTAATTGCCGTTTTTGCTGACGAAGAGAAGCGTCAAAAGATCTTTCTGGATGAAAGGGATGATATTGACGATATTATGAAAAGTCTTGGTGATGGTGCTGAATGGCAGGGGAGTAATGGCGGCGTTACAACTACGTGGAATGTAAAAGAGGAAAGTATGATTCCTCTAATGCAAAAAATTCAGGATTACAACAGTATAGAAGATCAGCTGCATATCATTCATATCCAACTCTACTGATTGTTGTTCGTGACTTCGGTATTATTTTGATCAAAGCATCGACATTTTTCTGTAGGCATCTCTGACTAGGTTCTTATGGAGTTGTGATCGGTTAAAACCAAAGTGCTCCATTAACTCATATTCCATTCCTATCACCTTCTTTGCTTCTTGTCTTTGGTAGGAGATAGTAAAAGTATCTTGCTTAGTTGGTGTCTTAATGCTCATGATTTGGTAAATAGATTTGCTATGGATGATAACAAGGGCAGTAGTGCCTCTCTTTGGAATACGTCTTAGATGCACAAGGTATCTACATTTTAAATGACATTCTTTTTGTATTTATGTCTTTTGGCCTTTAAGGGGACTCTTTATGGCGACCCTTAAGGGCCTCTAAGTTCTTTAAGAGTCCAAAAATCACATGCCCACTCTATCTATAAGAGTTTGGGTGTTAAATACAGCTGAATGTTAGCAATCAGTAACAATAGGAGTAATCTTATGGGATACAAGTTCAGAACAGATTTGCATATTGAGTATCCATTCTTTTTGGAGATGTCTCACAGATTGAATGGGATTAAACGAAGAGACAACTTCAATGGGAAAGAAACATACAGGTGTGTGTGCCCAAGGTGCGGGAAGCACAAAGCGGTTATGGGATATGCCCGTAAAGGCGATACCTTTATCCTTGCTTGTCCCGTTGATGGTTGTGACCTTGGTGGCATAACGCTCCATGACCTCATCAAGAGGTATGGGGGAGAGGTCATGTTGGCAAGGTGGAGAAAAGCAAGGTGGAAGACCACCTACACAGAGGATTGGTTGCCTATAAAAAATCGCAAGGAGGAGTGATTTGGCTCTTTCTGGTCCTGTTATTACCTTGATCAGGCATCTTTTGTTGATGCTTTGTGTAATGGATCTGGAGTGGAGTTGTGTTCCTGAAGGGCTCTTTAATTTCGGATTTGCTCTGGTCGACTTTTTGATCTTGCTCCACAAGTTCAACGACATCGGCAGCCATTTGAATCGCCTGAACAAGAGCTTCAACGCGGCGGTGGGTTCAGCGCAGAGCCGTTTGTTGCCACAGGGGCGCTGTTTTGCTGAGCTGGCTGGCCAGAACGGTGAGATTGATCTGAGTGATCAGATCGATGAGGTGGTGCGTGAGATTCAGGCGGGGGAGTGATGCCCTAATGGGCAAGGTTTATTGGGCTTGCACCGACCCCCTCAACCGCTGCGCCACCACCACATTGGCCATGGCTTGCACAGTGGGATTCATCCCTTGAATGCGCACTGCTCCATCGAAGATCGCCTGCCCGCGCGGGTCTTCTGCAGCGAGCCGACCAAGCAGCTCATCGAGGAAGCTGCTGGCTGCTGATTTCACACCTGAGAAATCAAGGATCAGCGGTTCGCCCTCCATGGCAGGCAGCAACCCCTGGATTTTCCGGCGCAGCAGCTTGGCGGGGGCGCGCCCACCGGTGTGGAGACATTCAGCGGCGACATCGAGTCCGCTGTCGCTGGCGGATTCCGTGAGGAGATTGAGGAAGAGGCATTCCACCCCTGAATTGGAGGCGATCCAGGTGCTGGCGAGATCAACGGGTTTGCTGGTGTCGAGCGAGAACATCACTCCTGTCCCGAGGACAGACGGCATGGCCTGGAAACCGGGGCGGCGCTTGCCTTTGTTGAGTTCGTAGACGACATCACCGGTCCAGATCTGATAGGTGCCGCCGTTGAGGCGCACGATCTCGAAGGAGCCGGCCATGCCATTGCCCTGACCGATAGCGGGATCACGAGTCGCGCCGCGCTCGATCGCTTTGTCAATTGCCTGGCCGTAGCTACGTACCTCTGGGAACGCGGGTTGTAAGGATCCCAGCAGCCCCCGACCCATGTCGCAGATGCCGATCTCGAAGCGTTGCTGCTTGGGGCGGTACTGAGCGCAGACCACGCCGGGTGTTTCTGATGCTGCGTGGGTAAGGATGTTGCCGAGGATTTCGTTGGCCAGCCATTCCAGGGCTGGGATGAACGCGGCGGCGTTGTCGATGGCGGCCAGGGCGATAGCGCAGATGGCATCAACGGCTTCGTATTGCTGTTCTTCCGTGGCAATTGGTGAGAGGGGCAGCATGCCAACCGTGGATGCCTTGGCAGGTTGAACGTTGGCTTTGGTGCTTGAAGGTGGAATATCGAGAAGCTGATGGAATCCCATCAGCTGAAGCGCCGCGAGTGTTTTGGCTTCTCCCCGCAGTTTGATGGTGGTGCCAGAGCTCCGAGTCATCAGGCCCCAGGCACCGAGGAAAGCCAAGACGTCGATCGACGGAACATCGGCAAAAGAGAGGAAAACCGTGTCGCCGTTGGGATGGAGTGAATCTGCGGATCGCAGAGCTGTAACTACTTGGTGAATGGCAGCTCTTGCTGGCAGAGAGACGACCGCCATATCAGTTCCCGAATAGGCGATCCCACGCCTCGAGTACTAACCGTTGAGTTCGATATTCACCAAACTCACGTATTTCATTTTTCTTGAGCACCCTGAAGGTCTCACTAGGGTAATCGGGCCCCATTACATCAGTGGGATCAAGGATGTAACGCAACTCATCCCTTGTTAGGCCGTAGATCTTGGCAGCAATGGCTTCAATCTCAGCCCGTGCAACAAGCCGCGGGTGCCCAAAGGGAATAAGAGTCAGTTGCAGATCAGAGGATATTTCTTCTCTAAGTTCGAACATATCTTTGCTATGGCAGCTAATGCCGGCTACACGCTTCGCCAACTCGAAACCTAAGCCTTTAGGTATGCCATAAAGAGAAGGTATTGCGAGTTGTCTAAGGATGAAGAAAGTCAGGTGGACTCCACCGACTTTTTGCCTGGCAATGTAATCACATGTAATCGAATTAAGAAGGCCGAGAAGAATGCAGCTTTCAACTGCCGTGTGTCTTGGCATCATCAGCGGGAGAGTATTTCCGTAAGCGGCTACAGGTAACGCACACGCGATTACAGTTCTTTCATCAAGGCCGCTGGTGATATCTCTCCAGCCTAAAAGCCACTTTCTCGTCCATCCTTGATCGTCCAGCCATGATTCCACGTGTTCCCGATCAACTAAGTAAGCTCCTCTGACCATGTAACCCGTTTCAGCTAAAAGATCTATAGATGGATTTGGAAGCTGCCTGACCGTCTGTGGCTTCGGGTTTTTAATTAGCGAGTAATCGCCAAAACGATGATCAAATTGATGAACCATTTTGGCTTCGTAAAGTCGAAGGTGATTGTCAGGTATGTCAAGGCTGTGATCGTCCTGCTTGAACAAGTCACTGTCATTGGCTAGATCAAACATTCTCCCGAGGTTAATATCCCAGTCGCTGATGCTTGAATCTAGGTTTGTATTGCTAAGAGCGATCTTTTTTGTTAGCTCAAAATCAAACTTTGATCTTAGGACTGGACATGTTCTTGAGGAGGGATTGAGTAGTGTTATGTCATCAGCTGTAATTCGAGAGAATCTGCGCTCGTCACGTAATTCGTCAATTGACTCGAGCCTGTATGCAAGAAGTGTGTCTTGTCTGGAGATATCTTTTGACCCAAATGTAAATAAGCAGAAGCGGTTGCCTTGTGCGCCAGCGGCGCCTGGGAAGAATCCTTTGTTGCGAAAGTCAAGGATTGATATGATTCTTCTGTCTTTAATAAGATCAAAGAAAAAGTCGGCGCACGGTAGATCTGTGGCGATACCTGTTGGCACGATTACGCCGCACATGCCTGCCCTGGATATCAAGGCTTGGCAGCATCGTTCGGCGAATAAGGCGTATAGGTTTATGTCGCCCTTGCTCGTTAGAGGGAAAAGGGCAGAGCGCGCGATCAAGCCTGATGCCTCTGCGCTTCGCCTTGCTACAAAAAACTCATTCGCGGCAGCCAGTGCAAGTCTCCCGCGATTCCCTGAAAGTGACTCTTCGAGAAGCTTCGCTCGCTCACTTTTGTTTTTTGCTTTGGCAATCTCGCCGTCTTTCTGAGCAAAAAATTCCTTTTCTTGGATTTTAATTCGCTCCCAAGGCGGATTGCCCAGGACGCAATCAAAGCCGCCTTGCTCCATCACCTCGCCAAAACGCAGGTGCCAATGGAAGAAGCGGAAGTTCTGGGCCGCCTCAACAACGGCCTCTTCCATCGCTTCATCAACGGGTTGACCAGCGAGGAGTTTGAGTAGGTGCTCTGTGGTGGGCACCGTGGGGCGCGAATCGCTTGTTTTCGCTAGGAAAAACGCTGCTGTGTAGAGATCAGCAGCCAACGTCTCTGGATCCTGGCCTCGATCAGAGAGCCATTGGGCGTAGGCAGCCTGCTTGGACGCCGTTTCTGCCAGGGTGGTTTCTGGCATGGCCTCGATCGCCTGCAAGTCCTGTTGCCCCTGGCTGCGGGGTTGCGTGCCGCTGAGAGCCAAGCTCCCTTGAATGCCCCGATTGGAGCCGCGCCGGCTGATGGTCTTGCGTGCTGCGGCGTTCTCTTTCTTCAGGCTCGTGCAGACCGGTTTGTTGTCACCGGTGAGTGGCTTGTAGGCCCCATCCGGGATGCCTTCCTCCAACACCTTCGGGTCGAAGACCCCCACCAGTGAATCCCCGCACTGGATGTGTGCATCCAGAAAGCTCAGCGGCTTGCCGGGATCAATCGCTTCGATCCACAGCGCCACTTTGCACAGCTCCACCGCCATTGGGTTTTTGTCCACCGCGTAGATGCAATGGGCCACCACATCGCGTAGGGCGTGCTGGCGGTCGTCTTCGCTGGGTTGGTCATCGCCTGCGCGCACCTGGGCGAGGGCCACTGCCAAGCGCCGAGCCGCCGCCAACAGGAAGTGGCCACTCCCGCAGGCCGGGTCGATCACCCTGATATTCAGCAGAGCCTGTTCCTGCTCCGCTTGGCCATGGGCCTTGCTGAGCCGGTCGTCGATCACCGGGATCAGAGCGCTCTTGATCAGCTCCTGCACCAAGGCATCGGGTGTGTAGTAGCTGCCGGTGGTTTTGCGATCACTGCCGGCACCACCGCCATAGCTGAGCTGCCATTGGCTGCCCTGCGGCTCCAGCTGGGGATGCAGTTCAAGCAGGCCCTCATACACACTGCCCAGCTCTTCAGTGTTGAGATCGCGGTAGCGCACCCGGGTGAAGCTGCCGTCGGCGTCGAACCAGCCGATCGCTTTGATCGCCCGCAGCAAGGGCCCATTCCAGAGCTCCGCGGCCTGCAGATCTGGGCATTGCTCCAGGCTGAACAATCCGCCCAGGCCCGGCAGACCGAGCGGTGAGTTGCCAATGCTCAGCTGCTGGAACACCAGCCGCTGCAGCTCCCAGAGATCGCCGTAGTCCCCTTCATAGGCACTGCGCTTGATCGCCAGCTCCCGCAGCCGGCTGACGCTGTAGCCCTCCTGGTAGATCCGCCGGCGTGCGTCAGTCTTGTCGACTTCGCGGGGGAAAAGCAGGTTGCGATCTTCTGTGGTGAACAGGAACAGGAACCGATAGACCAAGCGCAGCAGCTGCTCGTGGAACTGCTGGCGGCTGAGTTGTCCGCTTCGCAACGCCTCCCGCAGTTCGCCATTGCTTGGGTGATTGAGGAAGCCCCAGCCCAGTGATTCCAAGGCGCTCTGCACGCCGCCGCGCAAGGCCCCGAGCACCCGTTCACCGGAGGCTTCCGCCTGTTGTTTCCAGTCATCGAGAACACAGCTGCCCGTTTGGGGGTGCTGAAAACGACTGGAGTGGAGCAGCAACCAGAGCACGGCGAATTCGGCGTGCAGCCCGCCTTCGATCAAGAGCTCAAGATCGGCAGCCAGATACGCAGGTTTCACCAGCGAGGGGTTGTCGTGCAACAGCCGCAGCCGATCGCCGCTGAGCAGCACACCCCAATTCGCATCGTCGTCGGCGTTGAGGCATTCCTGCAGGCAGCTATGGGGCGATCGCTTCCGCCCCTCCTGGCCGAACTGGGCACTGCCACGATCGAGATCGTCTGGGTCGAGCCCTCGCAGGATTACGGGCACCGCGCCATCAAAGGCGCGGGCGTTGATCGGATAGTGCGATTCGCCCTGCTGCCAGCCGTTGCAGGGTTGGGTGCTCCTCCAGCCGAACACCTCCTTGAGCAAGCGGGTACCGAAGTGCTGCCCTGCAATGCTCTTCCCCGCCCGATCGCTCAGATCGGTGTACTCCTCCCACAGTTCTTTGGTGAGCACCCAGGCGGCATCGATCCGCTCCCGCAAGCCTTCGCCTTTGCCCAAGCCGTAGTCCTTCGGCTCCAACAGAAGCTCCTTCGGGCGGCTGAACTTGGACACCTCCTCAAGCAGGGATGCCGGAAGCAGGCTGCCTTTGAGTTCGAGTGCCTGAAAGCTGACGGTGGCGGTGGTGCGGGCCATGGCTCAAAGGGTTGGGGCAGGAAGCAGCAGGAACAGGCCGATCACATCCACGGCCGGGGCGGGTTCGCAGTTGAAGCGCATCCGCAGCGATTCACCGCGGCGCAAGGAGGCTTCGCGGACGCGGCGGTGGTCGTCTTCTGCTAATTGGGCCCGCCGTTCAGCCAGAGCCTTGAGTGCCGGTTGCAAGGCATCAAGACCAGCGACGGCATCCTTCAGCCACTGCTGGCGTTGGCCAGGGTCCACGTTGCCCGTGGGTGCCGCTTCGAGCAGTTCCAGTGCGGTGGCTCCCTCCAGCGGTTCAACGCTTTGCTCCTTGACCTCCACCGTGAGGCATTCCTCCACGAGCAGATCGGGGAGTGCGTCGTAGCCATTCCCGGTCCAACGGTCTTGATGCAGCTGATGCCGCAGCCGCAGCACCAGCAACTGGGTGCGGCGGCTCACGGCTTTGGTGCGAATCACCGAGGCCCGAGCCGCCAACTCGGGTTCCAGGCCGCTGAGGGCACGCTCGGCCACAAAGTCAGCAAGTTCCACCACCAGCGGATGGGAGCGGCTGAGCAGTTGGCCTCCAGCCTGAGCGGGTGAGCGGAAGCTCAGGCGCAACCTGCCCTCCAGGTCGTGATTGCGCAGGCGCTCCCGCAGGGCCGTGCGGTCGTCTTGCAGTCGGCTGAGATCCAGCTCCCAGGTTCCGGGGCTTGCACCGATGGGGCCGATTGGGAGGTTGAGCCGCCGGCTGGCATTCACCACCAATCGCTCGACGGCGTCTTCACTCCCCAACGACTCCTTCATCCGCTCCCACTCGCCGAGCGCCTCCTCTGGTTTGAGGCTCCGTTGGGCAAAGATCGCCTGGTTCTTCTTGGCGTTGTCTTTGGCACTCGTCCATTCAGCATCGATCGTCGCGTCAAGTGCCAATTGCGTCGTGGTGTCTCCCGCAAGCTCGAGATCAAAGCTCCCCTGAATGGTCTGGGCTGGTCCTTGCAGGATGTTGCTGAGGACGGCTTGGGTGATTGAGTTGGCATTGCCGGGGATCGGCACGCTCACCCCCAGCTCCTTGCGGATCGTTTTCTCCTTTTCAAGGATCACCGTGCGCACCCGATCGTCGACGGGATTGGAGCTGCCGCCGTGCAACATCAGCGCCCGAACAGCTGTTCGCGCCTGCCCGAAGCGGTCCACCCGGCCCTCCCGTTGTTCATGGCGGGTGGGGTTCCAGCAGAGGTCGTAATGCACCACCGCATCAAAGGTGTGCTGCAGGTCGATCCCCTCCGACAGGCAGTCGGTGGCCACCAATACCGGGACTTTCTCGTTGGCGACCTCAGCTTCCAGCTCCTGGATGCGCAAGACGCGTTCTTCTGGTGGCAGATCACCGGTGACCGCCGTCACCACGTGGCTGCGCTTTGGCAGTGCCTCTTTGAGCTGCTCGGCGAGGTAATACGCCGTCGGCCGGAAACGGCAGAAGATCACCGGGCGAAAGCCTTCCTTGAGCAAGGCATTCAGCTCCTTGATCAGCTGCTTGAGCTTGGGGTCGTGTGCCTTGCCGCGCAGGAGATCGGCTCGAGCGATCAGATCCTGGAGTTGCTCCTCGTCTTCGGCAATGGCCAGATCAGCACCGGGTGCTGCTTCTTCTCCACTGAATCCCTCGTCGGCTCCATCCAGCACCGCCAGGGCAGCCATGGCTTCCAGGTCGTCGGCAACTTGGTTGTCATCCCGGTCGCGATCACCTTTGGTGTCGCTTTGCAGGTTGAGCAACTTTGTTCGCAACGAGGCGGATGCCGCTGCCGGACTGCTGCTCACGCAGCGCAGTAGCGCCAGAGCTGCCCACCAGCTCATGCGCTGTCGCAGCTTGCTCTCACCGGCACTGCGTTGCACCAGATCCTTGGCGTAACCGAGCACGTCGTGAAACAGCTCAGCCCAATCGCCCGAGAGCTTGTACTCCGCCTCCCGTGTTTCCCGGTCCGGGAAGTCGGCGCCGTTGGTGCCCCATTCCTCCTTGAGATCTTGCCGGCGCCGCTGCACGAAGTAGTTGCCCAGGTCATCGCGCAGGTCCTTGCGCCGTTGACCTTCCGGCATCTCGCTCAAGCCGGAGAATTTCGGGTCCAGCAGCGCTAGAAGGTTGTCAAACGCTTCGGTATCGCCGCTGTGGGGTGTGGCCGTGAGCAGCACCAGATGTCGATCGGGCTGGGCCGACAACCCACGCAGCAGTTCAAAGCGCTGTTGGCGTCCGCCACCTTTGCGCGCCGCGCAGGTGTGCGCTTCATCAACGATCACGAACTCACCGCAACTGCGCAGGAAGCTCTCCCGGTTGCGATCGCTCTTGATCCAATCAAGGCTTACCACGGTGAACGGGATCACATCGAAGATCGACTTGCCCGCCGGCAGCCCTCGCTCCAGCTTCTGGGCGGTACCAGGACGAACCACCTCTGCGGCGAGGTTGAACTGGCCGGTCATGTCGACTCGCCATTTTTCGCAGAGGTGTGGTGGGCAGATCACGGTGATCTGGCGGATCTCGCCGCGATCCAACAGCTCCCGGGCGATCAGCAACGCCTCCACGGTTTTGCCAAGCCCCACCTCATCGGCGATCAGCACCCGGGTGACGGCTTGCTTCAGCGCCATCAACAACGGCACCAGCTGGTAGGGCCGTGGCTCCAGGGCCACATTGCCGAGGCTGCGGAACGGCCCTGCGCCAGCGCGGAGTTTGAGCAGCAGGGCATCCCGCAGCAGCAACGCCGAACTTTGTGAGCCACTTTGGGCTGGATCCGGCGGATCGAAGCTGGCCGGCTTCACCGCTGCGCCCTCCAGCGGCCAATACAAGGTGGCGATCGTCTGATCTCCACCTCCCAGGGGCCGAAGTTTGAGCACCTGCTCCTGCTTCTCAGTGCTGCTCTGTGGCAGGGCGATCCACTCACGCCCGCGCACCTTCACGATCGAACCGGGGCTCGGGATGTCGACCGGACTTGCGGTAAGAGTTGAAAGGGTCATAGGTGGCCTCCGAGCCGGTCTGTGCTGTCAAACATCAACCTTTCCCCTCACCAAACAACCAGCTGTATTCGCTTAAAACCTCAGGCCAACTAGTGGTGTCCTGGGTAAACACCACAACCGAGATCCCTGCATCGATCAGGCCCTGGCGCTTCTGCTGGTCCAGCCGTTGCTGCAGTGGTTTCTCGTGATGGGGTCCATCGATGAACACCACAACACAAGCCTCTTTGTAGGTGAAGTCTGGGGTGACGTAGTGACCCGGCACCTCCTGTTGAGCGTTGTCAGGAAGCGTGTGGCCATGCCGGTAAAGGGTGTCGAGCCAGAGCCTTTCCAGACCACTGCCGGCTAGCCCCTTGAGCCGCTCCAGCAAAGCGCTGCGGCTATCCACTCCGCCCTGGCCCACCAGTTCACAGCGCGCCAGATCGAGCAGAACTTGTTTGAGCTCGGTGAGCTGGCGATCAATCAGGTCGTGATCGCGTTGGTTGTGATAACCGAGCAGGCAGCGGTAGCAGCCCGCCTCACAGTCGGGATCTGAGTTGATCAATTGGGATTCGAGGGCGGGCACCTTGCCGTCCCAACTCCAGTGGCAAATCTCGAGGGCGGTTTTGGCCACGGCTTGCAAAGCGCTGGCGCTTTCCACCAGTCGGCTTAGAACGCCCGCACCACCTTCTGCTGATTCATAGAGCAGCAGCGCCGTTGCTGATTCTTCGTTGGGCATCAGCTCAGCTGCCACCTCACTGCCATCGAGCTGAAATGCCACTTCGATGCCCCGTTTGATCGCGCTCTTCACGCTCACCAGCTGTTGCGGCTCCCATTCCCCGAGGAAGCGAACCAACAATGCGTTTTTGCGGTCCTGCACGTAGGGCGTGATCTTCACGAAGCCCACTTCTGGGCCGTCGTCGTCGGCCGCATCGCCACGCATGTCTTTCTCGCCGCCCCACTGTCCGTTGATCGGGTGGATCGGGAAGCCCATGTCGTTTTTGTTCTCCCGCCGCCGCCAGCCGAGGTTCACCCGGCTGATCTGCGTAGCTGGTGCGTAGCTGAGCTCCAGTAACGGCTGCCCCTCGCAGCTCACCTGGGCCTTCGCCACTTTCACCACCCCGTTGTCCTTGGGGAATTCGTAGGTGGTGATCAGCTCATAGCCGAGGCGTTGCCGTTCTTCGTCGTCGGAGGTGATCCGATCAGCTCTCCTCGTGGTGACCTGCTCGATTTGATACAGCTTTGGGATCCGAACGGCTTTGCCCTCGGGATGCAGCTTCAGCGGTGTGCCGCAGTGGCAACACAGTTCTGATTCAGCGGCATTACCGAGATGGGCATGGCCGCAGGCCCCACACACCAAGGCGTCCTGCGTGGCGAGGGTGGCTGATCCGGCTGCAGCCGCGTTGTCCTGCAACCCCAGCAGTGCACCTTTCACCTTGTAGGTGTTCCCCTCGTGATAGATCAGTGAGTGGGGACCGAATTCACTGATGCCGACAAACCGCGGGCGAGTGATGTAAGTGCCGCCGCCCACTTGTTCTCGTGTGCCAGGGATGTACGCCATCAGCGGCAGACGCGGGAAGTTGTACCCCGGCATGAAGCCTTGGCTTGCCAGGTAGCGATAGGTGCTGAAGTCGTTGTTGCTGTTGCCGCTTCCTGGCTTATCCGCCAGCAGCAACTGTTGTTGCATTCGTGCTGCTTTGAGGCGGGTGTCGGCGGCCAGACGCTCCCGCTCGCTGATGGCGTGGTTCCCCAGATCTTTGAGTGCCTGGTTGATCTGACCATCCACTGCCTCAAGAAGCTCACGCCAGCGGCTGAGCGCGGCCTCGAAATCCAGCGCGGCGCCATGGGTGATCGCTTCTAGCCAGCTGCCTGTGAGCCATGGCGGTGGCGTGCTTCCGAGGCATTGCTTCTCGATCAGGTCGTCAACGATGGCCTGGCAATCAGCCTGGGCTGAGCGGTAGGCCTCATCCCTGGAGAGGGCCTCCATCAGCTCTGCTTGAACTGGCCGCCCTGGGGCACTGATGTTCACCAGCTCCTTCACCTTCCCGGGCAGGCGCTGCCGAGTGGCTGCCAGCCAAAGCGCCCGGAAGTGGGCCTTGAGCAACTCTTCATTGGCCAATTCCAGCGTTGGAGCACTTACAGCACCCGCCACCATCCGCACTGGATCCGCAAAAAAGTACTGGTCGTGGGGTGAGGTGGCACCGCAATAGCTCAACACCAGAGCTGGTTGCCCGCTACGGCCGGCGCGTCCGCTGCGCTGCGCATAGTTCGCCGGCGTGGGCGGCACATTGCGCATGTAAACAGTGTTGAGCGATGAAATATCAACGCCCAATTCCATCGTGGGTGAGCAGTACATCAGCCGCAGGGCAGCACTGCGGAAGTCATCTTCCCGTCGTTCGCGCTCACTCGCATCCACTTGGGCTGTGTGCTCCCGTGCGGACAGCGTCTGCAGGAATGGTCGGCCTTCTGTTGCGATCAGATGGGCGAGGTCGGCGTAGAGACTTCGGAAGTAGGGGTTGACCGGCCCACGTCGCCCACTGTTCTGCCGCACTTGTTCCAAACACGCGGCGTAGCGGTCCTGAGGTGGTGATTCCGGGTCCACCAGAGTCCAACGCAGAGCAGTGCTGTTGAGGCGCCAACCTTGCATCACCTCACGAGCCTTGCGGCCAAGCCGCACGTCCACGGTCTTCACAAGGCCCCATGCCGACAGCATCTCGAGGATGTGACCCATCACCTCTTGGTAGAGGTCGTCCTTCCATTTCAGGGTTCGGTAGAGGTCTTCTGCCGAGAGCCAGCGTTCGCGTGCCTTCAGCCAGCGACCGAATTCACCACGGAGCGATAAGCCTTCAACACCACGGTTTCTGAGCTCCTGGGGGACTGGGCTTGTCACCACACTGCGGGCCAGCTCTGGCTTCTCCTCGCGGCCGATGCTCCAGACCTCCTCAAGATCGGTTGCTGACTTCTTGCGCCGTTCGAATTCCTCTTGAATCAGTGCATCACAGTCGATCGCAAGTCGTTCCCTGAGCTCTTCCAGGAGGCGATGGCAGATCAGGAACCGTTCTTCACTGCTCGCTTGAGCCAGCAAAGGATGGCGCTGCCCCCAGTCCTCCTGGTCTTCTGCACAATTCACTAGCTCCGCATAATCCACTTCAAGCAACCGCAGTTGCTCGAGGTTGGGATTGGTGAGCCGCCAGCCTTTGCGCAGGTCCACCATCAGCCGGTACTCCAACACTCCCCGCAGAGCACGGCGATTGCTTTGCTCGATGTTGGGTTTGACGTTGGGAATGGCGATGAAGTCTTCCGCATCGAGCCGTAGGGCTTTTTCCACGGCCTGCGCCAGGGTTTCAAGGCTCAGTTCCTTCTCGGATTGCGCGCTCAATGCGGCAATGAGGCCTGCCCGTAGCTGCAGAACCCGCACAAAATCGTTGAAGTGGCCGGCCTGCAGTGATGCGTCCTGCCGGTTGTCACTGAAGGCCAGCAGTTTGCGGGCCTGATCAGGGATCTCCTTCGCTGGGAACGCCAGCAGTTGCCTCAGCACCGCCAGGCTCAAGGTGGTCGTGGCGGAGCTGCGGCCTTCTGAGTTGAGCCCACAAAGCTTGCGAAATTCGCTGCTGCGCACCCCGTGCTCCACACCACAGCTTGGGCAGAAGCGGAAACTCCCTTTCAGAAACCAGCCGGAAAGCCCATCACTGCTCGCACCTCCATCGGAGCGAAAACGACAAGGCACCGGGGCAAACTCCCGATACGTGCGCTTCAGGACAAGCTCGTCATTCTTGTCAGGCTCAAGCCAACCATCGGGAAAGTTGGCTTTCTCCAAGTCATCGATGGTGTATTCACCGTTGGCATCGGGCATGAAGTAGCCATTCACCACATCCCGTTCGCGAAGACTTGATTCGTCTTTGAAATCGCGTGGATCGATATTGACTGGAATCTTGTTATTGAGATGGGCCCACACCGGGTGAAAATCTTGCCCGCAGTTCCGGCAGAACACAACCGGGTAGAGCAGTGCCTGGCGCCCGGCATTGGGTTGGTACTTCTGCGCCTTCAGCGTGAGATAGCGTTTCTGAGGGGCTTGGAGAGATGCTTGCACTTCGCCGCCTGCGGAGACAAATTGATGCAGGCGAAAGGCAAAAAAGCGCCGATTCGGTCCAACTTCCACCTGATAGGCAGCCAGAAGGAAATCCCTCAACGTTGCCAGGATCTGTTCCTCATTTAGCCCTGTTTGCTCGGCCAATGTGCTGGTGGCCTGCTGAAGGGTGTGCGGCTTACAGCGCACCCATTTGCCATCAGGCAACCCGTCTTCTTTCTCGAGGCCGAGCTTCAACTCAACCCAGCGGGCGAGAGGGTGCTGGCGTAAATCTTCAGCTGTCCAGGTTTCGGTTACTTGAGTCGAATAATCAACTCTTAGGGCCTGGGTTAACTCTTCCTGGTTGGGAAGATCACCTTCAGTGCAGCGCTGCAGCGTCTCCGTGACGATGTGTTCGCTGGGGATTTCGGTGCCAAAAAGCTTGCTTGCAACATGCGCCACGGTGGCATTGCGTTCCTTGGCCGTGCCTTCTGAGGCCATGGTGGCCGAGGTGCCAATGCAGAGCAGATTGGCATTCAGTCGTTGTCTGACTCGGCGTACCAAGAGTGCGACGTCCGCACCCTGCCTCCCTCGATAGGTATGCAACTCGTCAAGCACCAGGAACTCCAGTCCCTTGGCGTCGCCGATGACTTTCTGATCGAGTGGATCCTGCCGGGTCAGGATGTACTCGAGCATCACATAGTTGGTGAGCAGGATGTCGGGGGGATCATTCTTGATCTTCTCCCGCTCTTCATCGCTTTCCTGACCTGTATATCGCGCAAAAGTGACTTTCGGTCCTTCCGGATAGCCAAGGCCGAGATATTTCTGTAATTCCTCTTGCTGGCTATTGCACAGTGCATTCATCGGATAAATCACAATCGCCCGAATGCGTTTCTGCTGATCCCCTCGCGCGCGCGCTTCCAGAACCCGATTCACGATCGGAATGATGTAACCCAGCGACTTACCGGAGCCCGTGCCCGACGTCACGACAAAGCTGCCGCCACGGCTGGCAATTTCAATGGCATCGCGCTGGTGGCGGTGTAACTGGAGTTCCTGACCAGTGCCGTTGTCCTTACCCCAGCGGAAGATCCGGCTGCATTCCGGATGAAGGAGCCCTGTGTCCACCAGCTTGCTGATGGCGCCGCCGCTCACAAAGCTTGGATTCAGCTGGATGAGTGGTGACGGCCAGTACTCGCCCTTGCCATAGGTCCCGTCCACAAACGACTGGAGATCGGGCGATTTGATCTGGGTGAAGCTGCGCGAGAACTGGCCGTAGTCCTCAATAACCCGGTCTCGGAAGGAAAAGACATCCATCAGCCCATCACCTCACACAACCGATTGATCTGCTCGGCCTCCGCCACCGTGTTGGCGATGCCGCTGGCCAGGCTGGGTGAGCCCACAACGATCGAAAGGCATTGGGCGCGGCTGATCGCCACGTTCAAGCGGTTCGGCTCCAGCAGAAAGCTCAGCCCCCTCGGTGCTTCATCGCCGCTGCTCGCCGTTAAGGAGTGAATGGCAACGGGTGCCTCCTGGCCTTGGAACTTGTCCACCGTGCCCACCCGGGCTTTGCCATTCAGCCGTTGCTGCAGCCGGTTCACCTGCACGTTGTAGGGCGCCGTCACCAGTATCTGGTCTGGCGTCAGCGTGCCTGCTGCGATGCCCCCGGCTTTGGCGTGTTGGTAGCGGCCCCCCAGCAGCGCATCCACCAACGTTTCGATGCGGTTGATTTCTTCTTCGCTGCAGACGCTGTTGCCGCTGTGCGCCACCGGATCAAACTCCAGGCCTTGATTTGGGTATAGCTGTCCGTCACTGCCTTGGCAGGGTGTGGCCCATGTGATGCGATTTCTGCAATTGGCGGAGCTGGCCTGCAGCCGGCCCTCATAAAACAGCGCACTCACCATTGCGGTGAGGCTTGGTTCCATCCGCCAGCTGGTGGAGAGAAACACGCCGCGATCGTCTGGCACCACCGAGGCGCCTTCCATCCAGTACTCCAAGCAGCTTTGGCCTGAATCGCCGGGGTGATCGGCCTGGGAGGGCTGGGCCAGTTGCTGCTGATCGCCCACCAGCAGGATCGAGCGGGCACAACGCGCCATCACCAGCAGATTGGCGAGCGACATCTGCCCCGCCTCATCCACCACCAGCCAATCGAACTGATCCGCCAGCTCCTCTTTGCAGAACATCCAGGTGGTGCCACCCACCACCGCCATGGCCTCCGTGAGTTGGCCGGGCTTCACCACGCTGATGCCTGCGGCGCTCAGCGCCTCTTCTTTGCTGTTGTTGCACTTCACCACTTCGCCGGCCACCCCTGCAGCGCTGCAGGTGCTCTTGGCTTTCTTGAGCAGGTTGTTGATGGCGGCGTGGCCGTTGGAGCTGATTGCCACCCGTTGGCCTGATGCCACCAGTTGGGCGATCACCTGGCCGGTGACGGTGGTTTTACCCGTGCCCGGTGGCCCCTGCAGCGCCAGGCTGATGCCGGAGTGCTCCTGCAGAAACCCCGCCAGGGCATCCGCAATGGCGTTGGGATCCCCGGCAATGGCTGCATTGAGCTCTTGCAGTGCCGGCAGGGGTTGCCGTTCCAGCAGTTGCAGGATCGCTGGGGGGATCGGCTGGTGCTCGTGCACCCACGCCATGGCCTGCTCCTCCAGCCGTTCGCGCAGGCTCTTGCTGATGTCGGCCGGCACCTTGATCACCGAGGTGGCGTCTTTGGGGATGCCCTCGCCCTCGCCGTTGGCGAGGCGTTGATCGCGCTTGCTCCAGGGCAGCTTCAAGCTCAGCGTTCCCCGTTCGGCATCGAGCGCATCCACATCCAGCTTCAGGCTGGTGGCGGGCAGTTCAACGGTGAGCCGGCCGTCGCCATCGCCGGCATGCAATTTCAGCGGTTGGCTGGGGTCAAAGCGGAAGTGGTGAATGTCGGCGCCGGTGCGAGCACTGGGGCGTTCGTCCATCCCCACCCATTGGGCGTCGGCAATCGCTTCGCCGTCGTCGATCAGCTCCGATGGGCTGAGTTCAGCCTTGGAGCGGCGATCGAAATAGGCCCACCAGCCCACCTTCGCTTCACGGTGATGGAAGGGCAGCAGCTGAGCCAGCAGCCTGTGGGCCCGCCAGCTCATCCCGCGCGGACCCAGTGCACGTTTATCCGCCAGGTGATCAGGGATTTCTTCGAGTAGCTGTTGGCTGAGCAGCTCGAGGGGTTGTGGTTCCCGTGGCTCCTGAGCAGCCTCATCCAGAGGTAGCTGCAGGGGCTGATCCGGCAGGCCTTGCTCACGCCTGAGCTTCAGCAGCCAGTCGTGCAGGAACACCGTGCTTTTGCAGTCTTCTTGGTTGTAGTCCTCAATCGCCTGCAGCTTCGGGCTGGCGTCCGGCGCTTCTCCGGGCATCTCCGGCTCACCGGAGAGCTGCCAGTGCAGGTAGGCCACTACTGAATCGCCGGCGTTTGTCACCCCCGCATGGCGGGCACCCATATAAAGGTGCTCCACCTTCTTGATCGAGTAGCTGGGTTCGCCCAGAACGATCGAGCTGGTCACGATTGGCAGCAGGTCCACAAGCAGTTCGTTGCGCAGCCAGGAATCGATCTCGGCTTCTCGGGTGGCGTGCTGTTGCGCCAAGCGCCGCATCGCTGTTTTCTCGTAGGCGGCGTAGTGATAGATCCGCAGGCCCGGGCACTGGCGGCGTCGTTCTTCCACCCAATCCACCCACCCCTCGAAGGCGCGTTTTTCCTCTGCTTCGCTATGGGCCCAGAACGCCTTGAACAACGGCTTTCCCTCTGGGGTATTCCGGTAGCAGGCGCCAAACAGGTATTCGAGCTTGCTGCCGCTCACCGGGTCATGAACCCCTTCCATGTCGAACCAGATGTCGCCGGCATCAGGCGCCGGCAGAGCTGCAAGGCCTTTGCCGGTTTCAATAGGCCTGAGGCGATAGGCCGGACGGCCATCAGCATCCACAGGCTGCAGTTGTAGTTCGGCCTGTTGGCGCAGCTCATGTAGGGCCTCTCCATTCAGGCCGGTGATAGCGGTGCCACCAGGAACAGCTGCGAGTTCCTCAATTGAGGTGATGCCAGCAGCGCGCAGCTTCTGGCGCTGGCTCTGGCGCATGCCCGCCACCAGCATCAGATCGCGCGCTTCTTCGAGCCGTTGATCGATGAACGTCGACCAGCCGCCGTGATCCCCCGGTGCATCCTCGGGAATCACCGCTGGATCGAAGCTCTCACGGAACTGGCGGTAGCGCTGCCTCAGCAGTTGGTACCAAGCCCAGAACTGATCGGTGCCAAAGGGCTGGAATTTGCCGCCGCCGAGATAGAGCTCGAACTGATCGGGCCGATGCCCCAGCAATGGAGTGAGCATTTCGCAGTAGGCCGAAGCCTGCACCAGGAAGGTAGTTTTCGGTTTGCTGGCGAGCTTGCACTCGATAGGGATGTAGCTCCACTCCCCCAGTAATGAGGGGCGATCAATGCGCCTGAGCAGGTCGGCACTGCCGCGCATCTCCTCATTACATAGCGAGGCCTGGTGGATGAACTCCACCCCCTCTGTCATCGCCTGGCGGGTGGCGGCGTAATCGGCTTCGGTTTGTTTGCCGGGCAGCCGGGCAATGCCGCGGCCTTCTTTTTCCAGCTTGGTGAGCAGTACCTGTTCGTGGCGCAGGCCATCAGCAAACAGCTGCTGATCCAGCTCACTCACCGCTGGCTTGCTGCCTTCAAACAGCTTCTGCGCCTGCAGCTCCTCCCACCAGGCTCCGATCACTGGGCTGATGCTGAACAGCGACAGCTGGCTTGGGGTGATCTGACGGTTGTTCAAGCCAAGAACTCACCAAGCCCAGATAATATGAGTATAAAAGCGCAGCGTCAAAGACTCATTTAGTAGTTCAAAGACTGCAAAAATAAAATCATTTCTTTGCGTACAGATCCTCTCGTCACAAGCGAACAAAAAACTTTCCCAATGAAAAATGCAATTGGTTTCATTGGGATATTCAATGCGCACATCTAGCGGGCAATTGCGTCCACCGCCTACGAAATCCTCGCTTTCGTGCATATTGAGGCAGGGAGAAGATGGCTCCTGAATAAATCAAGAAACAATGCCTCTACTGGTACCCAAGCATCTATTAAGTTATAATCAACTTACTTGCTCACAGGCCATGCCGCTCAGAATCAGTGAAACCGAATTTTTCTGCGAATTTTCTGACGAGAGTAAGTCAAAGCTTCTTGTAGCTGTTTTGTATGTTGTTCTTGATGGTTTCATCAACGAAGATGGAGAAAAGACGCAAGAGGTAGCTGCACTTGCCTATGGATACTCTGGGGGCGGAATGCAAAGCGATTACCTGTTCAGGCGTGATGGAAACAACTCACTCTGGCTTTATTCAGACTCTTCGGGAGGAGAATGGAAGGGCGCAAAAACTACGCCAAAAGGTAGTCATCTTTACACCGAAGAAGCGGCATGCCCTGAATGGAGCGATCAGGATGCCCAATGCCAAAATATTCTTGAAGGCTTTTGGGATGACTACTTCTGCATTGGAGATGATGGCGAAGTGGGAGTGCACCCCGGCAGCTTCGAAGAAAACAAGCAATCTGAAACCATTGCTCATAGCGAAGGTTTTGACATGGATCATCTCTGGGATATATCTCCCATCACCAACCTTACAACTCAATACAGAGATCCATATTATGAAAATCAGTGAGCTCCAAGAGGGGATTTTGCGATGAACTTACTTCAAAAAGACTTGTACACAGTTATTTGCTCCATAGTAAAAATTGATGGGTTTGATAGGATGTACGAAGATCACACAATTAGGTATGGTCTTCTTAATTATATTGCAAAGTATAGCCTTGCCAAAGATACGTATCTTGCCACAGAGTCCTCTATTGAATACCTTGACCGGAGCGGATTCCTGAGAGATGGCAAGCTCAGAAGGGGGCTAAAATCGCAAAAAAATAAGTTTACTTATGAGCACCCAGTGCCTTCTAATGAGATTGGAAGAAAAATTGTAAACAACAGGCATGACGTAGTGCAAATTGCAAAAATCCTCGATTGGACGGATAGGGTCACCATATTGACGACGGAAGAAAATGAAAGATTCAGGCCATTTAGGCTCACACAAAAGATGCCTGATGGATGGAATTTTTTTTCCGACAATCAGTTTGCTAGGTATTTTGTCTGCGGCATTTGTAGTGAAGAGCCAACGCTGGAAATAACGATGACAGGTCAAGTAAAAAGATGAAGAATGCTGTGATCAGTGATTGCGGATATGAGCGCCATTACACTGCTGTTCTATTGGCGGCCTCAGTTGATTGTTGATGCCTTTAGTAATGGGAAGGGCGCCACTGGACAGATCGAGCTGATAGTTCAGAACTACGTCGACAGCCTGATCCGAGGCACAAGTGCTGTGGTGGTTGGTTCTACCTAACCACAGCGGGTGGGTGCTTTTGCTTGACGTCTGTTGGCACTGGCTTTCGCAGGTTGAGGGGTGGGCAGCCAGTCGCCCCTTGCCTCGTATTCGGCCACCAGCTGCTGATCCAGCTCACTCACCGCTGGCTTGCTGCCTTCAAACAGATTCTGCGCCTGCAACTCTTCCCACCAGGCCCCGATCACTGGGCTGATGCTGAACAGTGACAGCTGGCTCGGTGTGATCAGGCGGGTTGCCATGCTGGTGGGATGGCGCGCTAATTATTTTCTACCACTGCGAGTTGTGGATTGACGAGATCATTCAGTTGCCAAGCTGCATGGCTTCAAGAGTCCACTTTATCGCCTCGATAACTCCAGCCCTGTACTTGGCTTTGTCGCAGAATCTCGCAAGGAAAGCATCGTAATCAATTGGTGAGCGTTTGTCCCCGGCATATATGTCTAGGATTTGTTTAGAAGTTTCGCTTAATACGCATTTTTTGAGGAGCGAGTTGTAGTTTCTTGGGAACTCATCGCCAAGCTCTTGCTTTGCTTTGGAGATATTAAAGCCCAGGTGGGTAGACCATGCAGATTTCGTTGATTTCATCTTAAAGATAAGGTAAGTGATATCGCAAGCGACTGCCTTGCAATGCATTTATATTAAATTGGTTTATTAAATTTGTCAATCAAGCTTCAGCAGTGCGGACAGGTTGACATTGTCATTGCGGGAGAATCAGCTTCCTATTCAGAACTCTTAGCCAGTATCTCGCTTCATTGAGTCGCCTTGATGCTGGCCTCTTCTTCTAATATTGCGTTGGATGTAGATCAGTCTTCTCCGTAAGTCTCTTCGTACATTTCCCCCAAAAGTCGTCCGTTGTAAGACCAATGAGCAGGGCCGCGAATTGGTCGATCTGGCTGCTGTCGTAGCTCTTTGGTCAGCTTGGTCAGTGAGAGGGTCCTCCCTTCAAAGCTGACGTTGCGGCCATCGGCAACTGTGCAAGTGGTCTCTCCATCCCCTTGATACAGAAGGGTGCTTCCAATAGGGATGCCCATCTCTATGTAATTGAGGTTGGGGCGACGAGAACGCTTGAGCTTCTCTGCTGAGGCTTTCGCCTGAACGTCCACCTGTTCGGCTTCAGCCTGCATTGCCGGAGTCATGTCCTCCAACTTCATCAGATCCAGCAGCCCAATCGCCTGCTCGGGCTCAATCTCAAAGAACTCCCTTCTTGGGTTGACCCTGTATGGCCCAAAGGCGTTGTGGAAGGCTTTCTCCACCTTGTCCATGTCCTCCACCCTTGCGGCATAGGCGCACTCAAACGGCAGGGGTACGCCAGTTGTGTAGAGGTCGTTCAGACGCGTCTCGACACCACGACCTGTCTTTCCGATCTTCACCAGCTTCGGCATGGCGGGATTGGTCAGGACGTAGACGATGCCCTCGTTCATCACGGTGATTGAGTCATCTCCAGTCTGGCCTCAGCACTCCTCCTTCGTTCCAAGCTTTCCCGCCACGCCTCTGACGCTTGGTCAGGGGTTAGCCCTGTTAATCAACACAGGGGAGTTGCTTGTCCATCGGAATTGCTTCAGCAGCTTTCAGGAAAGGACCCATCGAGACGAATGGCTTCCCTGACTGGCGAACAAGCCACGCATGCATCTCAGGCCCGTTGTAGATCACCTCAAAGGTGCCATCTGGTTTGAGTTCGATTGCGATTAGGTACGTGTTCACGCTGGGACGCCGCTTGGAGAGATGGACCCCAGCAGATCTGCTCGTAACAGTCTTGATCTGAACCATTCGCCCATCTTCTGTATGGGCATCAATTCCCTTCGTCATTGCCTTGCAAAGGTTTAGTCCGAAAGCCTCAGCAACTAAGACCTCTCCAAGGTTTCCAAGTTGTTGACCGCTGGGAAGAAAGTTTCTGCCTGGGATCTCAGCCTCTAGTTGTCGTGAGATCTCAAAGAGTTGCTTGATCAGGTCTGAGACGTTGCGACTACCCATCGGAATCGGTGGGCTCAATCATCCAACCGAGAAGCCGCTCTATCACTTCACCTCGACTTTTGAGGCCCCACTCCTTGCGCTTGAGGTCAATCATTGCCGCCATCTCATCGCTCAGATGGATGGTGAACGCTTTTTTGTTGCCGATTCGTGCCATCAGAGCCTGACTTCTTAGCTAAGGATGCCAATGGTTAGCCCGCTTGTGCAGTCGAGAACATCTCCTCAGTTGCCATCCATAACTTTCTCCACCACTGCATCCTTCCCCCTGTCCTGAAAGGTCTTGCCGTCTTGCTCAGGGGCAATCGCATTGGCAGTCGGCAAGCAAGCGCCCCGTCGAGGGGCATTTTTTTGAACAAACAGTGCAGTTATCCAGCCCATCTGCTTTCGCCGCGTCAGCGCCCAGAGCTTCAAGCCCAAGCTGGCTTAGGGCACCGCTCTGGAAGCTCAGACCATTCGGCGTATTCCTCAACCGGTTGTCCCGCATAGACGCATTGCCGGCAGTACTCGACCTTCCGTTCTAAGAACTCCATTTCTCGCTTCAAGGCGATCAGATTCGGGGCCTTGACCTCCTCTGCTGCCCGAAACCGATAAACGGCGTGCGTGAATTCCTCCTGAGCGTCACGGAGCTTGTGCTCTGAGGTGAATGAGTCGAAGTTCTTGCGGAGTGACATGGATGGCTTGGACCTGAGATGGTCGATGTCGGCTTGGTGAATGCTTATCCCCCACATGTTCGCTTGGGATCCATTGCCGCGCAGTCAGACTGCCTGGTTTGCTATGAGACCGGTTCCCCCACAAATTCCCCCATGACAACGAAGGGACTTCGGGGCACAATGGAAGCTCCCTAGGGATGCACTTCCCAGTGGTGGTCTTTGATTTGGCCAGATTTGGGATCTTCTGAGAACTCCTAAATCAGGTTTTCAACGGAGAGGGAGGGATTCGAACCCTCGACAGAAGTTGCCTCCTGTAACTCCTTAGCAGGGAGCCGCTTTCAACCACTCAGCCACCTCTCCAGTTGCATACCCAGCTTACCAAGCGTTGGACAGTCGGTCAGATCTCGACCCGCGGCAGGCGATGTTTGAAACCACAGAGGATTTCCCAGGGGATCGTGTTGCAGCGAGTGCTCCACTCCTCTGGACTGATGCGTTCAGATCCGTCCTGCCCCAGCAGCGTGACGATGTCACCCACTGTCAGGTCATCAACATCGGTGGCATCCAGGATGATCTGGTCCATGGTGATGTTGCCCACCTGCGGCAGCCTGCGGCCGCCGTGCAGAACCTCGATTCGGCCGCTCAGGGCCCGGACCACGCCGTCGGCATAGCCGATCCCGATCACGGCGAGACGCGATGGACGACTGGTGACAAAGCGATGGCCGTAGCTGACGCCGCTGCCGCTCGGCACCTCCCGGATCAGGCTGACACGTGCCTTCACCGCCAAGGCAGGCTGCAGTGGAAGGTCCCGCCCGAGGTGGCTGGCGGGGGCTTGGCCGTAGAGGGCCAGACCGACCCGCACCATGTCCAGGTGCAGGCTGGGGGACTGCATGGTGCCGGCGGAATTGGCCAGATGGCAGCACAGGCCCCTGCCGCCATCCGGCAGGGCCTCAATGACAGATCGAAAGCGCTGCAGCTGCACTTGGGTGAGCTGATCATCGGGCTCGTCTGCGCAGGCGAGGTGGCTGTAGAGGCCCACCAGCTCCAGCTGCGGCAGGGCGCGGATGGATTGCACCAACCCAGCGCCCTCCTGCCATTCGCCCCCCAGTCGGGCCATGCCCGTGTCGAGTTTCAGCTGCACCGGAAAGCGATCGGTTCCCCGTTCAGCGGCGATCGCTGCGGCGGTCTTCGCCTCGTCCAGGCCGCTCAGGGTGGGCATCAGTCGCCCGTCCAGGCAACAGCTGAGATCCTCCGGGCTTCGAAGGGCGCTGAGGATCAGCACTGGGGCCTCGATGCCGGCGGTGCGGAGCTCCAGACCTTCTTGAAGAGTGGCCACCCCGAGGCTTGAAGCGCCACCGCGGAGAGCGGCTCGCGCCACAGTGACGGCGCCATGGCCATAGCCGTCGGCTTTCACCACCGCCATGAATTGACAGCCTGGCGCCAGCTGATGGCGCAGCAGCCGGCAGTTGGCCTCGATGGCTGTGGGGGAAACCTCCAACCAGGCGCGCTGGCGTGGACTTAGCTCCGACATTGGGCTTTGGTGCTCAGCGTTACAAAGGGGGGCTTGGTGAGATCGATAGCATGAATTGTATTCAGGGAGCTGGCATGGGCCAGGTTCTCGTTCTCAACGCGTCCTACGAGCCGTTGAACATCACCACCTGGCGCCGCGCCATGGTGATGATGCTCAAAGGCAAGGCTGAGAGTCTCGAGCAGGATTCCACCCGTGAGATTCGGCGTGGCACCCATCTCCCGACCGTCATCCGTCTGCGCCAGTACGTGCGGGTGCCCTTCCGTCAGCTTCCGCTGACGAGGCGCAACCTGTTTCACCGCGACAACCACAGCTGTCAGTACTGCGGCTGCCGTAATGAGCCGCTGTCGATCGATCATGTGGTGCCTCGCAGCCGGGGTGGTTGTGACACCTGGGAAAACGTCACCACGGCCTGTCTGAGCTGCAATGTGCGCAAGGGCAACCGCACCCCCAAGGAAGCAGATATGCCGCTGATGCGAGTGCCGCGCCGACCTCTGAGCAGCCTCAGCTTTGAGGCCACGCGTCAGATTCATTCCGGCCGCCACAGTGAATGGGCCAAATATGTGATCGGGGCCTGAGCTGAGGGTCAGTCTTCGCTCTGTTGGCTGAGGGCTTCCAGTTTCTGCCGTTGCTCGTCCGCAATGCAGGCACCGATCAAATCCTCGAGCTGACCGTCCAGCACGGGTTCCAAGGAGAAGTTCCTGCCCAGCCGGTGATCGGTGGTGCGGTTGTCCTTGTAGTTGTAAGTGCGGATCTTTTCACTGCGATCTCCGCTACCCACCTGGGCGCGCCGGTCGCTGCTCTCGCGCGCTGCCGCCTCCCGTTGCTCCTGCTCCAGCAGCTTGGCTCGCAGGATCTCCAGGGCCCGTTCCCGGTTCTGCAGCTGTGAACGCTCCTGGGTGCAGAACACACGGATGCCGCTGGGTTTGTGGAGCAGGTCCACGGCGGTTTCCACCTTGTTGACGTTCTGGCCACCGGCTCCGCCGGAGCGGGCGGTGCTGATCTCCAGATCCTTGGGGTCCAGCTGCACCTCCACGGCATCAGCCTCGGGCATCACGGCGACGGTGGCTGTGGAGGTATGAACGCGTCCCTGGGATTCGGTGGCCGGGACCCGCTGCACCCGATGCACTCCGGCTTCGAACTTGAGCTGACTGAACACGCTGTCCCCCTTGACCGAGAGGATCAGTTCCCGAAATCCCCCCAGGTCCGCTTCATTGCTGCTGATGGGTTGTACGTTCCAGCCCAGCTTCTGGCTGTATCGCTCGTACATGCGCGCCAGATCACCGGCCCAGATGCAGGCTTCATCGCCACCCGCCCCTGCTCTGATCTCCAGCATGACGCTGCGTTCATCGCGGGGGTCACGGGGCAACAGGGCCAGGGTGAGCGTCTCAGTCAGCTCGGCGTGGCGACTGTTGAGGCTGGCAAGGTCCTCCTGGGCCAGCTCCTCCATGGCTGCATCCCCGCGGCTTTCCTTCAGCAGCTCGCGCGTCTGTTGCTGCTCTTCTTCCAATCCCTGCAGCTCTTCGAAGCCGAGCACCAGGGGTTCGAGCCGTGCCCGTTCCCGGGCAATTTTTTCCAATCGTGTGGGGTCGGCCGCCACATCAGGATCAGCCAGCTGCCGCTCAAGGTTGCGGAAGCTGGCTGTAGCGGCCTCAAGCCGCGCAACAAGGGTCGAGGCGTCCATGCCCCGGGCTCACATCAGAACTACGCGTCTGTTTTGGCCTCGGCCTTGGCTTTGTCGCCAGCCTTCTTCTTGCCCATGCCGTACTTCTTCATGAAGCGATCGACGCGGCCTTCGGTGTCAAGGATCTTCTGGGTGCCGGTGAAGAAGGGGTGGTTGCCACTCCAGACGTCGACGTGAATCTCCGGCTGGGTGGAGCCGGTGGTCATCACAACTTCGCCGTTGCAGATCACCTTGGCATCGGGATACCAGGTGGGATGGATGTCGGGCTTGGGCATGGGTAGAAAATCAGCGCTTGGAGAACTGAGGAGCCTTACGAGCTTTCTTGAGACCGTACTTGCGACGTTCCTTGGCTCGGGGGTCACGGCTGAGGTGGCCTTCGGTCTTGAGGGGCTTGCGGTTGTCGGCTGACAATTCACAGAGAGCACGGGCGGCTCCTTGCTTGATGGCTCCCGACTGGCCGGTGAGTCCGCCACCGTGAACGTTGACGAGGATGTCGTACTCCGTGCCGAGACCGAGGGTCTCGAGGGGAGCTTTCACCGCTGCGATGTAGGCGGGGTTGTAATTCAGGTAGTTGTCACCAGGACGACCATTGATGGTGATCGTGCCGTTGCCGGGGACAAGGCGAACGCGGGCGACGGAGGTCTTACGGCGACCAGTGCCCCAGTAGACGACGGAATTGCTGCTCATTGGGCGGATGCAGAGGGGTTGAGCTGAAGAGGCTGAGGCTTCTGGGCGGCATGGGGATGCTCGCTGCCCTTGTACACCTTGAGTTTGCGGAACATCTGACGGCCGAGGGCGTTGTGGGGAAGCATGCCCTTGATCGCCTTTTCAACGATCCGCTCGGGGATGCGCTCCTGCAGCGCCTCGAAGGTTTCGGTCTTCATGCCGCCGGGACGACCGGAGTGACGGCGATACAGCTTCTGGGTTGGCTTGCTGCCACTCACCCGGATCTTCTCGGCATTCACCACCACGACGAAATCGCCGGTGTCCAGATGGGGGGTGAAGCTCGGGTTGTTTTTGCCGCGCAGAACAGCGGCAACCTCGGTGGCGAGGCGCCCGAGGGTCTTGTTCTCAGCGTCCACCAGATACCACTGGCGATCGAGAGAATCAGTCTGAGGAAGGGAGGTCTTGTTCATCGCGCCGGCATGCCGGTTCGGAATTGCTCAGCCGGGATGGCAGAGCTGGTCAGGGATGGTCTGGTCCAGAGGAGGACCTGACGGGAGCTCAAGGATCGAGCTTACTCTTCGACAGGGCCCTTCTCCTGATGAGAAGAGCAGCAATCAGAGTTCAGATCCGCTTGCTTCCGGCAGAGGCGGAGGATCCGGTGGGGGATCACTCTCCGCCAGAAAAAACCAAGGTTGGCAATCGTACCAGCCTGCTCTGGTGAAGATGTCGTCCTCATACCCTGCCCTGAGCAGGCACAGCCCGTGGCCAGGAGCGGCTTCCTTCACCTCGTGGCGTCGTCGCTGACGCCAGCTCTGCTCGAAATCTCCGACGGACAGACGGTGTTCGCCCACGGCCACCAGCTGAGCCATCAGCAGGCGAACCATGCCGTAAAGGAACCCACTGGCCTGGATCTCGACGCGAAGTATGTCGCCCTGGCGCACAAGCTCCACCTCCTGAACCGTGGTGCGGGCGTGGGCCCGCCGGCTTCCGGCCCGCATGAACGCGCTGAAGTCATGGAGCCCGAGCATGCCGTTGAGGGCGTCCCGCATCCGGGACTCATCCAGCCGGAGCCGATAGCGGTGCCAACTCCAGCGGGCGAGGAACAGGTTGGGCCGCCGACCGTTGTGAATGGTGTAGCGATAGCGCCGGTAGGTGGCCGAGTAGCAGGCGTGCCAATCCATGGGCCGCGGCACCGACTCCCTCACCCGGATTGTGGACGGCAACCGTCCGTTCAGGGCTGGAGCCCATTTGGAGGGGGGAATCCTGTCACCACAGTCGAAATGCACCACCTGCCCCGCGGCATGAACGCCGGCGTCGGTTCTCCCCGCAGCGAAGGTCTGGATCGGTCGGTGCGGATCCAGCTGCTCGATGGCCGCTTCCAGTTGAGCCTGAACGCTGTGGCCATTGCGTTGTCGCTGCCATCCGCAAAAGGCAGAACCCTCGTACTGCAGGCTGAGGGCGATCCGACGAAGGACCGGGGACTCAGGAGTTGCAGACGAGGGTTCGGAGCTCAAACGTCAGAACTGACGCAGGGGGCGGGGATCAGACCAGTTCGATGATCGCCATCTCGGCGTTGTCGCCACGACGGGGCACCGTGCGGGTGATGCGGGTGTAACCACCCTTGCGGTCGCTGTAGCGGTCGGGTGCCTTGTCGAACAGAGCGTGCACCAATTGCTTGTCGTAGATGTAGCCCAGAGCCCGACGACGGGAGGCCAGGCTGCCGTCCTTGGCGAGGGTGATCATCCGCTCCGCTTCGTCGCGCAGGGCCTTGGCGCGGGCCTTGGTGGTGGTCACCCGACCTTCGCGGATCAGCTGGGTGGTGAGGGCGCGGAGCATCGCCTTGCGCTGGTCAGCAGGACGGCCCAGCTGGGGAACTCGGCATTGGTGACGCATGGTTCTGTCGGAGACGGATGTCGGGAAAGGGGTCAGGTAGGCCGATCTCAGGCAGAGGTGCGGCTCTGGGGGATGGAGATGCCGATGCGTTCGAGCGCTTCGATCACCTCGTCGGCGGATTTGGAACCGAAGTTCTTGATCTCCAGCAGGTCCTCGTAGCTGAAGCCCATGAGGTCGGAGACGGAGTTGACCTGGGCCCGCTTGAGGCAGTTGTAAGCCCGTACTGAAAGGTTGAGTTCCTCCAGAGGAATCTGGGCTTCTGCAGAGGGTTCAGGCTCGACACCAGGCTCCTCCACGAGGGTCACCGTGGCGAGGGGCTGGAACAACTCGATCAGGTGGTTCGCTGACTGAGCCAGAGCATCGTCGGGCGTGATGGAACCGTCGGTGACGATCTCCATGCGCAGACGCTCACGGGCTGAGCCCCCTTCGGCGACAGCGGTTTCATCGATGGTGAAATTCACCCGAATCACCGGCATGAACACGGCATCGATCTGGAGCAGGTCGATGGCGCTGGTGTCCTCGCTGTGGCGATCCACCGGCCTGTAGCCCACACCGCGCTCGACATGAACCTCAAGCTCGAGGCTGTAACCATCGGCCACGGTGGCGATGGGTCGGTTGCCGTCGACCACGTCCACCTGCGAGGAGAACTGCAGGTCGTTGGCGGTCACCTCAGCAGGACCCGCCACCACGAGACGGCCGATTTCGAGCTCTGGGGAGCGGCTGTTGACGGAGAGCTCCTTGCAGTTCAGAAGGATGTCGAGAACGTCTTCACGCACACCGGGAACGGTGGCGTACTCGTGGTTAACGCCGGCAATGCGAATGGCGGTGACGGCACTGCCTTCGAGGCCGCCCATCAGAACCCGTCGCAGGGCGTTGCCGAGGGTGGTCGCCTGACCCCGCTCGAGGGGACCGATGAGGAACACACCGCTCTGGGAGCGATCCTCCTCCACCTGATGCTCGATGCGGTCGATCTGGTACTGCAGCACGGTCTGATGCGGGGTAGGGGGCGTAAACCGGGAATTGGTGCGATTCAGACGCGACGGCGCTTGGGCCGCCGGCAACCGTTGTGGGGCAGCGGGGTGACGTCTCGGATCAGGGTGATCTCAAGTCCGGCAACCTGCAGGGCACGAATCGCCGTCTCACGACCGGATCCGGGACCTTTGACCAGCACCTCGATCTGGCGCATGCCCTGATCAAGGGCGCGGCGGGCAGCGGCTTCAGCTGCCGTCTGGGCTGCGAAGGGTGTGCCCTTGCGCGCGCCCTTGAAGCCACTGGCGCCAGCAGAGGACCAGGAGATGACCTCACCGGATGTGTCGGTAATCGACACGATGGTGTTGTTGAAGGTGCTCTGGATGTGAGCAACGCCATTCGGGACGTTGCGTTTGGCCTTCTTGGGGCCTGTTTTCTTGGCTGGTTTGGCCATGGGCCGGAAACGGTCGTGTAAAGGACGAGGGGGGGATTACTTCTTCTTGCCGGCCACGGTTTTGCGCGCGCCCCTACGGGTACGGGCATTGGTCCGTGTGCGCTGGCCGCGCACAGGCAGGCTCATGCGATGACGTCGTCCGCGGACGCAGCCGATGTCCTGAAGGCGCTTGAGCGCCATTCCCTCCTGCCGGCGCAGATCACCCTCGAGGGTGTAGTCATCGGCGGCATTCCGGAGTTTCTGAAGGTCACCGTCTTCCAGATCCTTGACCCGGATGTCGGGGTTCACACCAGTCTGAGCCAGAATGGCTCGTGCCCGGGTCGGGCCAACTCCATAGATGTAGGTGAGGGACACTTCAACCCGCTTGTCGCGGGGAATGTCAACGCCGGCGATCCGTGCCACGAAGATTTGAATGAGAGGGACAAATGCCTCCTTGAAGCGGAGGCGGTGATTGTTGCTGTGCAGGCCGAAAGCTGGGATTCAGGGATCCGCCTAGGTCTGACTGGGGCTGGGAGTCAGCCCTGGCGTTGCTTGTGCTTAGGGTTGGCGCAAATGACCATGACCTTGCCGTGGCGACGAATCACCCGGCACTTGTCACACATTTTCTTGACTGAGCTGCGCACCTTCATGAGGCGTGGCTCTCCAAATTTCCAAACGGCAACCCTATCACACAGGTCAACTCAACACTCCTGTGATCCGATCTGTGATCTCCTCAACGGATCCGTTCGCTTCAACCGACACCAGCAGACCTTTGTCCCGATAGAAGCTGATCAGGGGTGATGTCTTCTCCCGGTAGACCTCAAGCCGATTGCGGATCACCGCTTCGTTGTCGTCGTCGCGGCCACGGGCCAGCAGACGCTCGATCAGCACGGCATCGTCCAGCTCAAGCAGCACCACGGCTTCGATCGGTTGCTTCAGTTCTTCAAGCAGCGGTTCGAGGGCGTCGGCCTGGGGAACGGTGCGGGGAAAGCCATCAAGAAGCCAGCCGCCCCGCGACAGGCCCTTCAACTGACTTTCCACAATGGCCAGCACCAGGGCATCACTGACCAGTTCCCCGCGGTTCATCACCGCCTCGGCTTCCTGGCCCAGGGCTGTGCCGGCAGCGACTTCGGATCTCAGCAGATCACCAGTGGACAGGTGCTTCATGCCGTTGGCTTCGCACAGGCGCGCTGCCTGGGTGCCCTTACCTGCTCCAGGGGGGCCAAGGAAGAGGAGGCGGGATTTCATTGGTGTCTGCGGATGGAAAACAAAAGTGAGATCAGGTGCCAGTCGCCTTGATCACTGACGGACCAGGCCTTCGTAGCGCTGGGAAATGACATAGGTCTGCACCTGTTTGGCGGTGTCGATGGCCACGCCGACGAGGATCAGCAATGAGGTGGCCCCCAGGCCCTGGAAGGTCTGCACGTTGGTGGCGCGTTCCACCGCGGCGGGAATGATGGCGACGCTTCCCAGAAACAGGCCTCCCAGAAGGGTGAGCCTGTTCTGAACTCCGGAGAGATAGGTGGCGGTGGCACTGCCGGGACGGACCCCAGGAATGGCGACGCCGCCCTTCTTCAGGTTGGAGGCGATATCCGTGGGGTTCACCGTCAGCGATGCGTAGAAGTAAGCAAAGCCGAGGATGAGAGCGAAGAAGGCCAGGGCGTAGGGCCAGGGGTTGGCGGCTCCGGGGTTGAGCAGGCTGGCCGCCCGGATCAACCATTCGTTCTTGGTGAAATTGGCAATGGTGACCGGCAGGAAGATCACCGCTGAGGCAAAGATGATCGGCATGACGCCGCCGGCATTCAGCTTCAACGGCAGATAGCTCTGACGGGTGGGCAGAACACCAACGCCGACACCTCCCACCTGCCGCTTGGCGCTGACGATCGGGATGCGACGCGCGCCTTCCTGCACAAAGATGATGCCGACGATGGTGACCAGAAAGACCAGCGCTAGCACAACAATGCCCAGCACGGTGTTGCGGTCTCCGGTCTGAGCAGCCTCGATCGTGGCGCCGAGGGTGCGAGGCAGCGTCCCAACGATGTTGAGGAAGATCACCAGCGACGCGCCCTGGCCGATGCCCCGCTCGGTGATCACCTCGCTGAGCCACATCACCACCATCGATCCGGTGACCAGACAGAGCGCGGTTTGCACCACGAACACGACTTCGCTGGTCCCCTCCAGTGCGTACTGGCGCAGGATCATGGCAAAGACGACGCTTTGGATCAGCCCCCAGCCCAGAGCGACGTAGCGCGTGATCTGCGCGATCTTGCGTCGCCCGGCTTCACCCTCGTTTTTCTGCAGATCCTCCAGTTGTGGAAGGGATGCCGTCAGGAGCTGCAGGATGATCGAGGCGTTGATGAACGGCAGGATTCCCAGCGCGAACACCCCGAGGGTGGAGATGCCTCCGCCGGTGAAGATGTCAAGGAATCCCAGCAGGGAGCCGCCCTGCTCGATGAAACTGGCAAAGGCCTCACGGTCGATCCCTGGGATAGGGATGTAAATCCCGAGACGTACCAGAAGCAACAGGCTCAGGGTGGTGAGCACGCGATTGCGCAGGCCCGAGTTGCCGATCAGCTGACTGATGACTTCGGCGGCGTTGGGATTGCGGCCCCGACTGACGAGCATGGACAGGAGAAATGGGGTGGGCTGAATGCAGCAAAGCCGCCCGTGGAATGACTTCCAGCGGGCGGCTCAGACCTTAGGGCTGACGGACGGTGAACCCGGCCGGATCAGTCCAGGGTTTCGCAGCTGCCGCCGGCGGCTTCGATTTTGGTGCGGGCTGAGGCGGTGAAGGCAGCGGCTTGAACCGTCAGCTTCTTGGCCGTCAGATCACCGTTGCCGAGGATCTTCAACGGATGCTTCGGACTGGTGACGATTCCTTCCTTGACGAGGGAATCCATGTTCACGGTGCTGCCGTCCTTCAGGCTGTTGAGAGCCGAAACATTGAGCACCGTGAAGTGCTTGGGGTTCACCAGGGGGAAGTGCTTCAGCTTCGGCACCCGGCGGTAGAGGGGCATCTGGCCACCCTCGAAACCTGGGCGGGTGGGACGGCCGGAGCGGGACTTCTGGCCACGCATGCCGAAACCGCAGCTTGCGCCCTGGCCGGCGGCGATGCCACGGCCCTTGCGCAGTTTGCGGCGACGGGCGCCCTTGTTGGCTTTGAGGGAATCGAGTCGGAGAGTCGTCATCGCGAATCAGGAATAGATCTGTTCGAGGGAGATTCCCCGTTCTTTGGCCGTCTCCTTGTGGGTGCGGAGAAGCGACAGGGCCACCATGGCAGCCCGGGCGTTGTTGAGGGGGGTCTTGCTGCCCAGACGCTTGGCCAGGACATTCTTGATGCCGGCAAGCTCGAGCACGGTGCGGATGGAGCCGCCGGCAATCACACCGGTACCGGGGGCAGCCGGACGGATCAGGACGCTGGCGGCACCGTCGCGACCATTAGAGAGGGTGGGGATCGAGTTGTGACGGGTCAGAGGCACCTTGACCAGGTGCTTCTTGCCATCGGCAACACCCTTACGGACAGCGCCGATCACATCACCGGCCTTGCCGACACCAACGCCGACCTGGCCTTTCTCGTTCCCGACGACAACGATGGCCCGGAAGCTCATCTTCTTGCCGCCTTTGACGGTCTTGGAGACGCGGCGGATCTGCACCACGCGTTCCTGCCATTCGGAGTCGCGCTCCTGGTTGCGGCGATCACCGCGGCGTCCGCCACGGCGGTCACCACGCTCACCGCGGCCACCGCCGCGACGCTGCTCCTGTTGCTGGCCCTCCGCGGCTGCGGGGACATCTGCGGCGCCTGGCACCGCGTTGGGATTGGACTGGGGAGAGGAATCTGTCATGGGTCAAGCAGGAATCAGAACTGAAGGCCCGCTTCCCGGGCGGCATCGGCTAGGGCTTTGATCCGGCCGTGGTACAGGTTGCCGCCACGGTCAAAGACCACGCTTTGGATGCCCTTGGCGATGGCGCGCTTGGCGACCAGTTCGCCGACGGCGACGGATGCATCACAGCTGCCGCCGTTGGCCTCGAGGCCGACACGCAGCTCCTTGTCGACGGTCGAAGCCGAACAGAGGGTGCTCTGAGCATCGTCATCGATGACCTGAGCGTAGATGTGATTGTTGGAGCGGAACACCGCCAGCCGCGGACGGTCGGAGGTGCCGGTGAGGTGGCGACGCAGACGCCGGTGGCGTTTCTGCGTCTGCTGTTTGCGGGACAGTTTGGACATGGTGGGTAAGGGAGAGGAACGTCAGGACAAGGCTTATTTCTTGCCGGACTTGCCCGCCTTGCGCAGGATGCGCTCGCCCTCGTACTTGATGCCCTTGCCTTTGTAAGGCTCGGGCGGGCGAATGGCGCGGACCTTGGCGGCCTCGTTGCCCACCAGTTCCTTGTCGATGCCGGAGACAATCACCTTGGTGTTGTTCTCGACCTTGAAGGTGATGCCCTCGGGCGGCTCCACCTCAACGGGGTGGCTGTAGCCGGCGCTGACCACAAGGGTCTTGCCTTTGACCTGGGCCCTGGAACCCACGCCCACGATTTCAAGGCTCTTGCTGTAGCCGTTGTTGACGCCCTCGATCATGTTGGCGACGAGGGTGCGGCAAAGGCCGTGGCGTTCGCGCGAAAAACGTTTGGTGGTGGATGGAGCCACCACGATGGTGTTCTCTTCCTGGCTGACGCTGACGCCGTCAGGAAGGGTGCGTTCCAGTTCTCCCTTCGGTCCCTTGACCTTCACGGTGAGACCGTCGAGGGAGACGGTCACCTTGTCGGGAACGGGAACGGGATTTTTGCCGATGCGTGACATGGTTGAGCTCCGGATCAGTAGACGTAACAGAGCACCTCGCCCCCGACGCCCTCGCGGCGGGCATCGCGATCACTCATCACACCCTTGGAGGTGGAGATGATTGCAACGCCAAGACCGCCGAGGACCTTGGGCAGGCCACGGGTGTTCTTGTAGATGCGCAGACCTGGCTTGCTCACCCGCTGCATGGAGCGGATGGTGGGGAGCCGGTGCTTGCCGCTGTACTTGAGGGAGAGCACCAGTTCGGTGCGCACGCCTTCGCCCTGTTCGCTGATTTCGGAGATGAAGCCCTCCTGCCGCAGCACCTTGGCGATGCTGCGGGTCATGCGTGATGCAGGGATCTTGGTGGTCTCGTGACGCTTCTCACTCGCATTGCGAATGCGGGTGAGCATGTCGGAAATGGGGTCGTGGTTGGCCATAGGTGTCGACGGGGAGGGCTCAGTTGCTCTGGAACGGCATTCCCATCTCGCGGAGGAGGGCCCGGCCCTCTTCGTCTGAACGGGCAGTGGTCACGATGGTGATGTCCATGCCACGGATGGCATCGATCTTGTCGAAGGAGATCTCGGGGAAGATGATCTGCTCCCGCACCCCCAGGGTGTAATTGCCGCGCCCGTCAAAGCTCTTGGGGCTCACCCCGCGGAAGTCGCGGATGCGGGGCAGCGCCAGGTTGATCAAGCGCTCCAGGAACGCGTACATCCGGTCACCGCGCAGGGTGACGGCACAACCGATCGGCATGCCCTGGCGGATCTTGAAGCCTGCGATGGCCTTCTTGGCACGGGTGACGACCACCTTCTGACCGGTGATCTGAGCCAGCTCCTTCACCGAGGCCTCGAGGGACTTGGCGTTGGCGGCGGCTTCGCCGAGCCCCCGGTTGACGGTGACTTTCACCACCTTGGGGACTTCGTGGATGTTGGTGAGGGAGAGATCCTTCTGCAGCTTGGGCTGAATGGTCTCCCTGAAGCGCTTCTTGAGTGACATGGGGGGTGTGGGGTGCTTCTGGGCTTGGTCAGAAGTCGGTTTCAGTCGAGGACTTCACCGGTTTTCTTGAGCCTGCGCTTCTTGCTGCCGTCCTTTTCGACGACGATCTCGACGCGGCTCGCCACCTTCTTGGCGGTCGAATAGAGCATCACGTTGGACGCATGCAGAGATGCCTCCTCGTTCACGATGCGTCCGGTTTCACCTTCCTGGGTGGGTTTCTCGTGGCGGGTGCGCATGTTGACGCCCTCCACGATCACGCGGTTCTCGTTGGGCAGGGTGCGGAGCACCTCGCCGGTTTTGCCCTTGTCCTTACCGGCGATCACCTGAACGGTGTCGCCTTTGCGGATGCGCATCTTGATGCGATCGCTGGGCTTGGCCTTGCTGGTTGCGGTGGCCATGGTCAGATCACCTCCGGAGCGAGGGACACGATTTTGGTGAAGTTGCGGTCGCGCAGTTCACGGGCCACCGGTCCGAAGACGCGGGTGCCTTTGGGGTTGTTGTCGGCGTTGATGATCACCGCCGCGTTGTCGTCGAACCGAATGGAGTTGCCCGTGTCGCGGCGGAGGGTTGCCTTGGTGCGAACCACCACGGCTTTCACCACATCGGACTTCTTGACGCCCATGTTGGGCATGGCGTCCTTGACGGCGGCGACGATCACATCGCCCACATGGGCGTAGCGACGGTTGGTGCCCAGCACACGAATGCACTGGATGCGCTTGGCGCCACTGTTGTCAGCAACGCTCAGATAACTCTCCTGCTGGATCATTCGCTCACCTCCTCGGCCGCAGCCTCGGTGGCGGGAGCAGCACTCTTGGCTGATTTGTCAGCCTTCGGGCTGTGGCTCAGCACCTCGGCGATGGCCCAGCGCTTGTGCCGGCTCATCGGTCGGGTTTCCGTGATGCGCACACGGTCCCCGACGCGACAGGAGTTGTCTTCGTCGTGGGCTTTGTAGCGGGTGGTGCGGCTGACCGTCTTTTGATAGATGGGGTGGGGGAAGCGGCTTTCCACCGCCACCACCACCGTTTTTTCCATCTTGTCGCTGACGACGGTGCCGACCCTTTCCTTGACTGCCATGGGTACAGAGAGGGGGATCAGGACGCGGCGGAGCGCTGGCGCTCCGATTGCACCGTCATCAGCTGGGCCAGCTTGATGCGGACCTCTTTGAAGCGGTGCGTGTTGGCCAGCTGGCGTGTGGCCTGCTGGAAGCGGAGCTGAAACAGTTCGCGGCGAAGACCGTCAATCTGTTCAGTGAGGTCCGCATCGGACAGCTTTCGGACCTCAGCGGCGTTGGGACGGGCCATGGTCAGGACTCCACGGTGACGGCATCAGCAGCAGCCGGTGCTTCCGCAGCCGATTGCTTCTGTTGTTGTTCATCCAGCTGGATGAATTTGGTCTTCACGGGCAGCTTGTACTGCGCCAGACGCATGGCCTCCTTGGCGATTTCGGGGGTGATTTCATCACCACCCATCTCGAAGAGGATGCGGCCTGGCTTGATCACAGCCACCCAGAATTCCGGGTTGCCCTTACCGGAACCCATCCGGGTTTCGGCGGCGCGCATGGTGATCGACTTGTCCGGGAAGATCCGGATCCAGATCTTGCCGCCACGTTTGACGTGACGGGTCATGGCACGACGGCTGGCCTCGATCTGGCGTGAGGTGATCCAGCCGCACTCCTGGGCCTGCAGCGCGAATTGGCCGAAGGCGATGGTGTTGCCCCGGGTAGCGACGCCGCGCATGCGGCCTCGCTGCATTTTCCGGAATTTGACGCGTTTTGGACTCAGCATGGTTCAGGCCTCCTGTTCAACCCTCGTTTGAGCGGTCTTCGAACTGTTGGGGCCGACGGCTGGCCCGGCGGCGAGGGGAAGCCCCCACCGGCATCTGCGGAGCTTCATCGCTCAGCACTTCACCCTTGAAGACCCACACCTTGATGCCCAACACGCCGTAGGTCGTGCTGGCCACCTTGGTGGCGTAGTCGATGTCCGCCCGCAGGGTGTGCAGGGGGACCCGACCTTCACGGGTCCACTCGGTTCGGGCAATTTCAGCCCCGTTGAGGCGACCGGATACCTGGATCTTCAGGCCGAGAACCCCAGCGCGTTGGGCGCGCTGGACGGCCATGCGGATGGTGCGGCGGAAGGCCACACGTTTTTCCAGTTGCTGGGCGATGTACTCAGCCAGCAGGAAGGCGTCGCCGTCGACGCGCTCCACTTCGACAACGTTGATCCGAACCTGGCGGCTCCGATCACCGACCGTCTTCTGGATTCCGGAACGGAGTTCCTCGATCCCGCTGCCCTGGCGGCCCACGAGCACGCCGGGGCGCGCGGTTTTGAGCTCCACCTCGAGCTGATCGGCCTTGCGGGCGATCAGCACATCACTGATGCCTGCGGAACCGTATTTCTTGTGGATGAACTTGCGGATCCGATCATCCTCCTGAAGGAGGGCCGGATAACTTTTGCTGGAGGCGTACCAGCGTGACCGGTGTTCCTGGGTGATCCCCAGGCGCAGACCGGTTGGGTTGATCTTGTGTCCCATTGGGTCAGAGTCCTCGGGGGTCAGGAATCGGGCTGAGCCGCCACAGCAATGCTGATGTGGCAGGTCTGCTTTTTGATCTGGTAAGCGCGACCCTGAGCCCGGGGGCGGTAGCGCTTCATGGCAGGGCCCATGTCGGCACTGGCACTGGAGATCACCAGGGAGGCGGGATCAAGGCCGAGGTTGTGCTCAGCATTCGCCACAGCGGACCTGAGCACCTTGGTGATCGGTCCGGTGGAGCGGTAGGGCATGAACTCGAGCATGATCAGAGCGTCGCGGTAGGTGCGACCCCGGATCTGATCGAGAACACGGCGCACCTTCGACACGGAGCCTCGGATGAAGCGTCCGTGGGCGTGGGCGGTGGGAGCCGTGGTGGATGACGTGGTCATGGCGTCAGCGGCCTCCTTTCTTGTCTTTGATGTGGCCCTTGAAGGTGCGGGTGGGAGCGAACTCCCCCAGCTTGTGACCCACCATCTGCTCGGTGATGAACACGGGCACGTGGGTCTTGCCGTTGTGAACGGCAATGGTGTGGCCGATCATCATCGGCAGGATTGTGGAGGCCCGAGACCAGGTTTTGATCACGGACTTGTCATCGGCGTCGTTCTGCCTTTCAACCTTGCGAAGCAGGCTGTCGGCAATAAACGGACCTTTTTTGAGTGAACGTCCCATAGCGGTTTAAGCAAGCGGCAAAACGATGGTCGGCATCAGGAATCGCGTCCGCCACGGCTCCGCTTGGAGGTCTTGCGACGCTTCCGGAGCACGTATTGGTTGCTGGGCTTATTCCGCTTGCGGGTCTTGAGACCGAGGGCGGGTTTGCCCCAGGGGGTCACCGGGCCGGAGCGGCCGATGGGAGCCCGACCCTCACCACCACCGTGGGGGTGGTCGCAGGGGTTCATCACACTGCCTCGAACCTGGGGGCGACGCCCCAGCCAGCGGCGACGACCGGCCTTGCCCAGGCTGGTGTTGCGAACTTCAGAGTTGCCCACTTCGCCGAGGGTGGCGTAGCACTCGCGGCGGACCAAGCGCACCTCGGTGGATGGCAGCTTGAGGGCGACGTAGTCACCTTCTTTGGCCATCACCTGAGCGCTGGCGCCGGCGGTGCGCACCATCTGTCCACCGCGGCCGGCATAGAGCTCAACGCAGTGAACACTGGAACCCAGGGGCACGGCCGACAGCGGCATGGCGTTGCCGATTTCGATCGGAGCGTCGGGTCCGGAGACCACGGTCTGACCGATCTGCACCCCTGCTGGAGCGAGGATGTAGCGCTTCTCGCCGTCGGCGTAGAAGAGCAGCGCCAGACGGGCGTTGCGATGGGGGTCGTAGTGGATGGCGGCCACCTTTGCGGTGACGCCGTGCTTGTTGCGGCGGAAGTCCACCACGCGGTACAGCCGCTTGTGACCGCCACCGCGATGGCGGCAGGTGATCACACCACGGTTGTTGCGGCCCTTGCGGCGGTGCTTGGACACCACCAGGGACCGTTCCGGCTTGCGGCCGGTGACTTCGCTGAAGTCGGTGACCACCCGGGTTCTGGTACCGGGGGTGTAGGGGCGGAAGTTACGGATTGCCATGACGATTCAGACCCCTCAGGACTCAGGGAAGAGTTGGATCGAGTTGCCCTCCGCCAGGCGCACCACGGCTTTCTTCACCTGGGCACGACGGCCGGAGAAGCGACCCATCCGACGCGTGCGACGGGGGGGATTCATGGTGCTGATGCCGGTGACCTTTACATCGAAGAGCTGCTCAATGGCGGCCTTGATGTCAGGTTTTGCGGCGCGGTGGTCCACCTCGAAGGTGTACTGGTTGAACTCGAGGGCCCGGGTGGCCTTCTCGGTGATCAGTGGCCGACGAATGACGTCAGCCAGGCGGCCCTGGAAACGCTCAGTCATTTCCGTAGACCTCCTGGATGGTTGCAAGGGCGTCCTCGCCGAGCACCAGTGCATTGGCGTGGAGCAGATCGAAGACGTTGAGCTGATTGGCGGCGATCAGCTTCACCTTCTCCAGGTTGCGCACCGAGCGGCGCACCACCTCGGAAGGTTCGGTGAGCACGATCAGCACCTTGGCGTCGGCAGCGATGCCGAGACGTCCCAGGGCATCCGTGATCTCCTTGGTTTTGGGGGCTTCAAGACTCGATCCGAAGTCCTTCACCACGGTCACGTCGTCGATGCGGGCCATCAGCGCAGTGCGCAGGGCCAGACGACGTTCCTTGCGGTTCATCGCAAGGTTGTAAGTGCGGGGCTTCGGTCCGAAGACGATGCCGCCGCCGGGGCGCAGAGGAGTCCGGATTGAACCCTGACGGGCCCGGCCTGTTCCTTTCTGCTTGTAGGGCTTGCGGCCACCACCACGCACCTCGGATCGGGTGAGGGTGGAAGCGGTTCCCTGACGGCTGTGGGCCTGCTGGCGCAGAACCGCACGATGCATCAGATCGTTGGCCGTGGTCTCCTTGGCCACTTTCAGGTCGAGGGTCGCCTTGCCGGCTTCCTTTCCCTGCCAGTCGCGAATCACGCAGTCAGCCATCACTGTCCTCCTTTGGCGGGCTTGGCACCCACCCGCAGGGCGGGTCGGATGTTCAGCAGGGCGCCCGGCTTGCCGGGAACCGACCCTTTCACCACCAGCAGGTTGCGCTCGCTGTCCACCTTGAGGATGGTCAGGCCGCGGGTGGTGATCTTCTTGCCGCCGTAGCGACCGGCCATGCGCTTGCCTGGATAGATGCGGCCCGGTGTGGTGCCGGGGCCGATCGAACCGGGCTCGCGGTGGTTCTTGGAACCGTGGGTCATCGGACCACGGCTGAAGCCATGGCGTTTCTGATAACCGGAGAAGCCGCGGCCGATCGTGTCACCGCTGACATCAACCTTCTGGCCGGCTTCGAAATCACCAACGGTGATCGATCCGCCCAGTTCGAAACCCTCAAGGCCATCCACGCGGTATTCGCGCAGGTGACGCAGGAGGCTCTCGCCGGTTTTGTTGAGGTGACCCTTGGCAGGCTTGTTGATCAGCTTTTCGCGGGTATCGCCGAAGCCGATCTGCACCGCGGCATAGCCATCGGTGTCGCTGCTTTTGAGTTGGGTGATTCGGCAGGGGCCGGCCTCGATCAAGGTGACGGGGACGGCTCTGCCCTGCTCGTCGAAGAACTGGGACATGCCCAGCTTCTTCCCGAGAATGCCGATTGACATGGTTGGGGAGGAAGCGCCAGCGGGACTACCACCATCCGGAAAGCCGGATGGGGCATGGCGTGCTGATCGGTTGGACGCAGACGTGGTTCGAGGGAGGGATCCGGAAAGGAGGTCTCTCGAATGGGGCTAGCGGTCGATTCAGCGAGGCTGGGACTGACCTGTGCACGGAGTGCTCTGGAAGTTTCCCGGCGGATTGGAGAATCCGCTCTGGCCTGAGGACCCTGCGCAATCGCGGGGTCTGTTCTGCCGACTGGAGGCCCGGCTAGCGGACGGGCACAGAAACGCAGAACAAACAAAGACCATACAGCAGCACCTTTCTCCTCTTCCCCACCCTTGCCTTTGGCTGCCAGACTCTTGCGCAGCCATCCTGCAGTCATGCCTCTGCTTCTCAGCGGTCGGACATTCCGCCGTGATCTCGAGGCCCATGGTTGCTTGGCTGTGCATGCCCCGCTGGAGGGTGGAGCGGAAACCAGGCTGTTGCGTCGCCTGCGTGGGGCCGGCTACCGCACCCGACTCACGTCAGCCCGTGGCCTCGGCGATCCGGAGGTGTTCCTGACCCAGAAACACGGCATTCGCCCTCCCCATCTCGGCCATCAGAGCGTCGGGCGCGGTGCTGCCGTGGGGGAGGTGCAGGAGGTGGTGCCGCAGCTTGGGGATCTGCTCGACGGTGACGCCCAGGTGGCGCTCTGGCTGCTGGAGGGACAGGTGTTGTCGCAATCCGAGCTGAGCTCCCTCTGCGATCTCTGCAGCCGTGAACCCCGTCTGCGCATCATCGTTGAAATGGGTGGAGCCAGGAGCCTGCGATGGCAGCCGATGAGCGGCCTCCTGGCCAGCTGAATCCGCAGGAGGCCCTGCGTCAGGGCCACTGGGTCAAGTTGATCTGCGGTGCCAGCAACCAGGATCTGCCGGCGATCACCGATCTCTGCGCCGTTTACGGAGCTGCAGGCATCGACTGCGTCGATGTCGCAGCCGACCCAGCGGTTGTCAGGGCGGCTCGGCAGGGGCTCCAGTGGCTGGATCAGAACGGCCTGGCGCGGCCATGGCTGATGGTGAGCGTCAGTGACGGCAGTGATGCCCACTTCCGCAAGGCCTGGTTTGACCCTGCCCGTTGTCCGGTCGACTGTCCTCGCCCCTGTCAGCGGGTCTGTCCTGCAGAGGCGATCGCAGCGGTGGGATCGGTGGACGAGCTGCGTTGTTACGGCTGTGGTCGCTGCCTATCGAGCTGTCCGCTGGGCCTGATCGAAGAGCGCGACCACCGCCTCGGTTCCGATGCGATCGCCGAGCAGCTGGCAGCGATGCGCCCTGATGCGGTGGAGGTGCACACTGCCCCTGGACGGGGGGACGCCTTTGATGCCCTACTGGCGGAGCTGTCCGCTGCAGGGGTGCCGCTCCAGCGTCTTGCCGTGAGTTGCGGTTTGGAGGGGCATGGGATCACCCCGTCTGCGCTGGCTCAGGAACTCTGGCGACGTCATTCCAGCCTGCGCCGCTGGGGATTCAGCCCGCTTTGGCAGTTGGATGGACGCCCCATGAGTGGTGATGTCGGTGCTGGCACCGCTCGGGTTGCGGTGCAGCTGTGGCGACGGATGCGGCCGCTGGCACCGCCTGGACCGCTGCAACTGGCCGGAGGGACCAATGCCAGCACCGTGCAGTTGTTGCGGGCTGACGAGCGCCCTGCTGGGGTTGCCTTCGGAGGAATGGCTCGTCGCCTGCTGATGCCCCTGATCCATGAGGCGCAGTCCAGGGGCACATCTCTGCGTCACTGGTCTGAAGGCTGGCAGGCGGGGCTGGAGCTGGCCCGCTCCCTGGTGGAGCCATGGCGGCGACGGCCGGGGATGGAACACTCCTGCTAAAAGCGGGTTCGGGGGACGCCGTGATGACGACACAACGAATCACAGACGATCTCGAGCGGTTGCTGGCCCTGCTCCCCGATCCGGTGCGGGACGCCCTTGGCCCGGCGGAGCGCCGGGAGCAGTTGCTTGAGGTGGTGCTGGACCTTGGGCGTGTTCCTGAGGCGCGTTACCCCGGTCAGGCTCTGGCCCTTGGCGAGGTCCCTCTCACCCGAGACGACCTGGACGCCATGGTGGCCCGGCTGGGTTGCTTCGGCGCAGACAACCGAGCTGGAATCGAACGGACCCTGCATCGGATCAGCGCAATCCGCAACCGACGGGGGGATGTGGTGGGCCTGACCTGCAGGGTCGGTCGTGCTGTCTTCGGCACCGTGGCCCTGGTTCGGGACCTGTTGGATGGTGGTCAGTCCCTGCTGCTGATGGGGCGCCCGGGCGTGGGCAAAACCACCGCACTTCGCGAAATTGCCCGCGTGCTGGCGGATGACCTGCAGCGACGGGTGGTGATCATCGACACCAGCAATGAGATCGCTGGCGATGGAGACGTCCCCCATCCAGCGATCGGCCGGGCCCGACGGATGCAGGTCGCCAGACCCGAACAGCAGCATCAGGTGATGATCGAGGCGGTGGAGAACCACATGCCGGAGGTCATCGTCATCGATGAAATCGGTACGGAGCTGGAGGCTCAGGCAGCTCGCACCATTGCCGAGCGGGGCGTGATGCTCGTGGCCACGGCCCACGGCAATGCTCTGGCCAATCTGATCAAGAACCCCACCCTCAGTGATCTGGTGGGGGGCATCCAGTCGGTGACCCTCGGTGACGATGAGGCCCGGCGACGACGCAGTCAGAAAACGGTGCTCGAGCGCGCTGCCGATCCAACCTTTCCCGTGGCGGTGGAGATGCACAGCCGCCAGCGCTGGTCGATTCATACCGATGTGGCCTCCACGGTGGACCAGCTCTTGCGGGGTCTGCAGCCTCGGCCCCAGGAGCGGGAGCTGGCGGCCGATGGCGCTGTTCGGTTCGTGGATCCACCGGATCAGCGGCGTCCCCGCCTGCTGGCACAGCCTGGGCTGCAGAACCGGCCGGCCCTGGCTGCGGTGCCGATGCGTCCGCCTGTCGACCCGCCTCCCAGCGGCACTGAGATCGATTCGGAGGAGGAGGCCAGGTCCGCCAGCGACGACCTGCAGCTGCTCTGCTGCGGAATCACACCGCAATTGGTGGAGGAGTCGACCCGGCGTCATGGCTGGCCCGTGCAGCTGGTGGAGGATCTCTCGGATGCGGATGTGGTGCTGAGCATCCGTCAGGGCCTGGGGCGTGAACCGTCACTGCGGCGGCAGGCCCGTGAGCTGAAGGTGCCGATCCTGGTGATCAAGGCCGACACGTTGCCCCAGGTGGAGCGCGCTCTGGAGCGGCTGCTCAGTCGGCGCCAGGGTCCGGATCAGGAGGAGCCAGACCCGGTTTCAGTTGATGGACAGGACGATGAACTGGCGGGCCTCGAGGAGTGTCGGTTGGCCGTGGAGCAGGTGGTGATGCCCCAGGGGCGGCCGGTGGAACTGTTGCCGCGATCCGAACGGGTCCGCCGGATGCAGGCTGATCTCGTTCAGCGTTACCGGTTGCGCAGTGATGTGTTCGGCCAGGCCGGGCATTGCCGACTGCGTGTGTTCCCCCCCTGAGCACCCGTCGATGGATTGACGAAGGTCTGCCTTATATGGGTAACTATTGGAAGGCCGGAGCACCGTTTCAGAGCGGAGTTGTCCGGATCATTGGGCCGTCGCCAAGCGGTAAGGCAGCGGGTTTTGGTCTCGCCATTCCTAGGTTCGAATCCTAGCGGCCCAGTTTTCAGTCATGACGGCACGTCCTCTCCTCGTCTTCGACTTCGACGGTGTGATCGTCGATGGGATGGCGGAATACTGGTGGAGTGCTTCGATGGCCGCCCAGCGGCTCCATGGGGACCCCGACGGGCTCGATCCCCACGAGGTGCCGGAGGGGTTCCGATGCTTGCGGCCCTGGGTGCATCACGGCTGGGAGATGGTGCTGCTGGCGGCTGAGATGCCTCGACTGGATCTCGAACGCTGGACCACGGATTACTCCGCGGAGCAGGCCGGGGCCCTTCAGCGGCGTGGCTGGTCCGCCACCCGACTGCAGGAGGCTCTGGATCAGACACGGCAGCAGGCGGTCGGCACGGATCGCGACGCATGGCTTGGCTTGCATCAACCGTTCCCCGGTCTGGTGGATCGACTCCAGGCTCTTCCAGGTGAGGGATTGGATTGGGCTGTGCTCACCGCCAAGACAGCAGCGTTCACCGCTGAGTTGCTGGAGAGCCTTGGATTGCAGCCCTGGCGCCTGGATGGACGGGAAGCCGGTCCCAAGCCGGAGGTGCTGTTGAGGCTTCAGCGGGAACGGGTGCTGGCGGGTTTTGTCGAGGACCGCCGCGCCACCCTCGAGACGGTGCGTGACACCGAGGGGCTCCAGGGGCTGCCGTGCTGGCTGGCGAGCTGGGGCTATCTCAAGCCCTCCGATCGCGAGGGGCTCCCGCCAGGGATCCGGCTGATTGACCCGGATCAACTGGCGGCCCCCTTGGCGCACTGGCCCTGATCCGTTAGCGTACGTCTGTACTACCTGAGACGATTCGGCGCTTCTGTGGCATTGGATCTCTCGTTCCTTAGTTTCAGGTTGCTTCCATGCCTGCAGAGATGAAATCCGCCGCCTCCGGTTCCGATCCCCGTTCCTCCGGTGAGCGCGACAAGGCGCTGAATCTGGTGCTCGGCCAGATCGAGCGCAACTTCGGCAAGGGCTCGATCATGCGCCTTGGCGACGCCTCCCGGATGCGGGTGGAAACCATCTCCACCGGTGCCCTCACCCTCGATCTGGCCCTGGGGGGCGGCTATCCCAAGGGACGTGTCGTTGAGATCTACGGACCGGAGAGTTCCGGTAAGACCACCCTCACCCTGCATGCCATTGCTGAGGTGCAGAAGCGTGGTGGTGTTGCCGCTTTCGTCGACGCTGAGCATGCCCTCGATCCGGTTTACGCCGCCTCGCTCGGCGTGGACGTGGAAAACCTGCTGGTGTCCCAGCCGGACACCGGTGAGATGGCGCTGGAGATCGTTGACCAGCTGGTCCGCTCCGCGGCGGTGGACATCGTGGTGATCGACTCGGTGGCTGCCCTGACGCCGCGGGCTGAGATCGAAGGCGAGATGGGGGATCTGGCCGTCGGAAGTCAGGCCCGCCTGATGAGTCAGGCGATGCGGAAAATCACCGGCAACATCGGCAAATCCGGTTGCACGGTGATCTTCCTCAACCAGCTGCGCCTCAAGATCGGCGTCACCTACGGCAACCCTGAAACCACCACAGGCGGCAACGCACTCAAGTTCTATGCCTCCGTTCGACTGGACATCCGCCGGATCCAGACCTTGAAGAAAGGGACGGAGGAATTCGGGATCCGGGCCAAGGTCAAGGTGGCCAAAAACAAGGTGGCTCCGCCGTTCCGCATCGCGGAATTCGACATCCTGTTCGGTCGCGGCATCAGCACCCTGGGGTGTCTGCTGGATCTGGCGGAAGAAACCGGTGTGGTCATCCGCAAGGGGGCCTGGTACAGCTATGAGGGCGACAACATCGGTCAGGGGCGGGACAACACCATCACCTGGATGGAGGAGAACCCCGAGGCAGCCGTCACCATCGAGCAGCTGGTGCGTCAGAAGCTTGTTGAGGGGTCTGAAGTGAAGGCCAACTCGATGAAACCCCTTGCTGCAGCGGCTCGATCTGCGGCGAGCTCAGCTCCCAAGGCCGCGGCGGACGAGGCTGCGGCCTGATTCAAGCGAGGGTGGTTGCGGACAGTTCGCTTGTTGTGCTGTCCGCATGTCGCTGTTGGTGGAGCAATTCCGTCATCCGTTGCAGTTCCTGGATGGCTTCAGCGCCTTCCAGCTTCACCAGCTCATGGCCGTTGCGGGATTCCACCCAGCTGATGCCGAAATCCGACACGAGGAAGCGGACCACGTGACCTTCACCAAGGTCGGCGACGAATGAGGCCCCATGGCCATCTTCGCCATCCCCGCAGGAGTAGCAGCTGGCGGTCACTCCACACGCTTTCAACCCAGAAGCGAGGGCTTGCAGGCTCATCACGAGATCCTGGACCACGGAGCGATAGTGCTCGGCGAGACGGGGAAACATGCCTGAGTCTTAATCAAGACCCACGCTAAAGGTTTCCTTCAGTTTCTGCGCGGCTCTGCGGGTCAGGGCGTGTCCGCCAGGGTCCACCAGCCCGCAGCAGGGCCGATGAAGCGAACCGTCACCCAGAACACGACCATGGCTCCGATCCCGATCCATGCGCCGCGGGTGGTGACCGCCACAAACTGCTGAGCTTGATTTCGGGTCAGGGGGATCCAGGACACGATCCGGGGGGAGGTGTCTTGGGACGAGACTCCTTTTTTGGGTTGGCGTGGTGGCAGGCCCTGGGCTGACCGGCGGCGAGCTTCTCCCATCCCATCAAGTTGTCCTCCGGTCAGTTTATGCAGGATTGAGCCGGCTGAGTTCAGTCGGGCAGCAACCGTTGAAGCGGCCTCCAGGGTTCAAGGCGCTGCAGCACCTGATCGCCCCAGCTCCTCCCGCGCAGGCGACCGTCCAGAACGGCGAGCCTGCCCCCTGAACGACGCAGGGGGGCCACGGCGGCAGGGATCTGCCGCAGCGCCTCCGGCAGCAAAAGGGAGCGGAACCAATCCGCACCGTCGTGTTTCAACCGTTCCACCCGAGCCGCTGTGATCGGGTTGCTGAGGCTGGCGAGCGGTAACAGGCCGATGATGATCTGCTCAGGCTCCGGCAACTGGTCAAGGTGCTGCAACCACCAGCTCCAGCTGCCGCTGACCACACCGTTGACCTCCGGTGCGGTGCACTCATCCTGAACCCGGGTGCCGAATTCGGCGGCCAACGATGCCGTGAGCGATCGACGCAGGCTGGGATCGTCAAGCAACAGCACCGTGAGACCTGTCCGCCCCAGGATCAGTCGCCGACTTTGTTCGAGCAGATGCTGGGCGTAGATCTCCGTGTTGGGTGTTGGTTGACGCCTGGGGGCAAACAACGGCAGAGGCTCTTCCAGTTCCGCCTCCCGCAGCACCGCGGTGACCGTGGGCGGGGCGTTCGCCTCCAGCAGCTCCTGTTCCAGCCGGGCGCTGTCGCCACTGTCGCTGAGCATCAAAGCTGGGCGCTGGCTCAGCAGCCCCTGCAGTTGTTGCAGGGGTTCCAGGGGTTCCAGGCACCAACTCCACTGCAGCATGGTGTGATCCAGCTCAGCCCAGTTCGCCCACTCGCGGGGATCGCAGGCGAGCAGCTCTGACCAGGGCGATGGGCAGGGCCCCATGACCCCGAGCAGATCCCGCAGGCTCTGGCAGGCGCTGTTGTCGAGGCGAATGCAGGCATCCACCCGTGGCGCCTCCCGGAACAGTTGTCTGCTGAGGCGTTCATGCAACTCCAGCAATGGCTTTTCTGCCTGGGGGAGGGCGAGACGAAGCTGTTGCCAGTGGCTTGCATCCAAGCGGATGGCCATGCACCGCCGCAGCTGCTCGCTGAGCTGATCGATGCCTGGCAGCAGTAACTGACGCTCGCCCAGCAGTCCTTGGCGATGCGCCTGAATCAGGCCGGCATGGTCCAGCAGCCAGAGTTGATCCTGCGGCGGGGGGGTGTTGCCTTCCCAGCAGGCCAGTCGGAACCCCTGTTTTGCGAGGCGAGGGCGTTCCACCTGCAGCAGTCGCTGTCGCTGTTGTGGGGTGAGCACAAGCACGGCGCTGCTGGGTTGCAGACACAGCGGCATCAGCAACCCCAACCACCAACGTTCCCGTTGGTTCGGTGCCAGGCGCAGCAGGGTCCGATCGCCCCGTCTCAGGCTGCGACCCACCAGTCGGCTGAGGGTCAGGTGATGGGGCCAGTTCGACTCACCCTGCCGCAGCAGTGACTTCAGGTGAGTGTGGGCTTGGGCTTCCAGCATCGGTGAACCCTACGCAGAGTTCGATGCCCAAACGGTTCATCGCAATCGATCGACCAACATGACCCGAGGAGCGTGGAACGGCATGGGTAGGGATTCGGGCTGCGTTGGCATCGTCGGTCTCGGCCTGATCGGTGGATCGATCGGTTTGGACCTGCTCTCCCAGGGCATCGAGGTGCAAGGTCTGGTTCACCGATCGGCCACTGCGGAACGAGCGATGCACCGAGGACTCGTCACTGCGGTGAGTACTGATCCCTCCTGCCTGGCCCACTGCGACCTGGTGATCCTGGCGTTGCCGATTCCAGCGCTGCTTCATCCGCCCGCGGAGCTGGTGGCGGCCCTGCCCGCTGATGCGGTGGTGACCGACGTCGCTTCGGTAAAACAGCCGGTGCTCGACACCTGGAACGATCGCCACCCTGGTTTCGTGGCCAGCCACCCCATGGCGGGAACAGCCCAGGCCGGCGTGGAGGCGGGTCAGCGCGATCTGTTCCAGGGGCGTCCCTGGATTGCCACCCCGGATGCCGACACTGATCCCAAGGCACTGGCGGTGGTCGAAGACCTGGCCGGGCGACTCGGCAGCCGTTGGTTCACGGCCGCCGCCTCCCAACACGACCAGGCGGTGGCAATGATCTCGCACATGCCAGTGCTGGTCAGCGCGGCTCTGCTGCGGGCTGCCGGTGACGAACGCGACCCTGAGATCCGCGCTTTGGCCCAGGCCCTTGCCTCCAGTGGTTTCGCGGACACCAGCCGCGTCGGTGGTGGCAATCCCGACCTGGGGGTGGCCATGGCCAGCAGCAACCGCGAGGCGGTGCTCAAGGCCCTGGCGGCCTACCGCTGGAGTCTGGAGCAGCTCGAGGATGCCGTGATCAAAACCAACTGGGATCAGCTGCACAAGGAACTGAGCCGAACGCAGGCCCTGCGGCCTGGTTTTCTCAATACAGAGGCTGAATTCAACCCCTGAGTTGCAGCTCTCCGCCCCGCGCTGCCACCAGCTGCCGGCAGGCATTGAGGGCTGAGAGGCTGACGCCCGCCGTTCCCTCGCCGGGGTGGAGGCTGTCGCCGCAGAGCCAAAGGCCTGGCATCGGCGTCCGCCCCGCCAGCCCGAAGGGCCCGAAACGGCTCGGATGCTGGCCGAGTCCCCCCACGATGCCCCGCGGGCGACCGGTCCAACCGGCGAATCCCCTGGGCGTAGCCAGTTCCACGTGCAACCAGTCCTGGGGCTTCAGATCAAGCCAGTGGTTGAGCTCCCGGCGCATGGCGTCCAGGCGCTTGCTTTTGCGGGCCTGGTAGGGCTCCTCCTCGAGGCTGCACCAGTCCGCGGTGGGTGTGAACACGCTGGCGATCACGGTGGCCTGACCTTTCGGGGCCCGACCGTCACCCTCCCGGCTGATCGAGACGAACAGAGAGCCCGGATCGTCAGCCCCCCGTTGCAGATGGCCCGGGCAGGAGCTGGGTAACGCCTCCCGTCGCACGGCGCCATAGAGCACCAGTGCGCCACTGGGCTCCGGCAGCTGGCTCAGGCGTTGCCGGTATCCCCTGGGCATCACCGCTTCGGGGATCAGATCCAACAGACATTGGGGCGGCAGGCTGCAGATCAGATCAGCGGCTGTGTGGATCTGATCCCGGCCGGAGGGACTGTCCACGACGACGCGCCAGCCCTCGTCGGTGGGTTCGAGGCCGGTGACCCGATGGCGCATCAGCACGCGGCCGCCCTGGTTTTCGATCGCCTGCACCAGCTGATCGCTGAGCACTTGCATCGAGCCATGCAGATGCCAGAGCCCCAGCGGTGCCTGCGCCATCTGCAGCACCGTGGCGCCGTAGAGAGCCGCGGTCCGGTCTGCGGGCTCCTGGGAATACAGCTTGAGCTGGAGGTCGAGGAACCGTCGCAGCCGTGGGTCGTCGCCACAGCCGCAGAGGCCGAGCAGGTCGGCCATGGTCAGTCCCGTCAGCAGACCCGAGGCCACGGTGATCGGGCGCAGGGCGCTGAGCAGTTGGCGGAGGTCCCACAAAGATCGCGGCGTGACCACCGGATCGCGACCAGCGAAGCCCCAGTTGCTGCGATGGATCAGCTCACAAAGGCGCCAGAAGGCGTCGCTGCCGGGGAACTGGCGACGGCGTTCCTCGCTCCAGCGCTCGGGGTCATGCCAGAGGGGGATGGGCTCCGAGCCATCCCCGAGATCCACCACACAACCGGGGTCAAGGATCTCGGCTTCCGGCAGGGGCAGGCCCAGATGCTGCAGCAGTCGGGCATGGCTTCCGCCCGGTTCGAGCCCGGCGACCTGGGTGGCGCCCACATCAAAGGTCCACGGACCGCGGCGGAACGTGCCGGCACACCCCCCCGGCTGGTGATGCGCCTCCAGCAGCGTCACCGGCACACCTTCCTTGGCCAGCAGCGCCGCTGCGGTGAGCCCGGCGATGCCGCCACCGATCACGATCACTCCGGTTGCCGTCAAAGCGCACCCCTGAACCGGTGCATGCTGGCAACAGAGCGATCCTTCCCGGCGATGCACCCTCAACTGCGGCAGGAGCTGGTGGCATCCACTGGACCGCTGCCGGGCCGCCAGCTGGTGGATGTGCATGCGGTGGGGGGCGGCTGCATCCACCAGGCCTGGTGTCTGACGTTGGCGGATGGCGAACGGCTCTTCGCCAAGAGCGGCAACACCCAGGCCATGGCCCTGTTTGATGTGGAGGCCGAGGCGCTTGAAGCCCTGCATGCCCAGGCCGATCCGGATTGGCTGGTGGTGCCCAAGCCGCTGGCCCTGTCAGTCCTGCCCGGCGGAGCGGTGCTGCTGCTGCCCTGGCTGGAGCTCAGCGGCAGCGATCAGCGGGCCCTTGGGCATGGCCTGGCACTGCTGCACCGGGCCTCGGAAGCGGCATCACCCCAGCGCTTCGGCTGGGATCGCGATGGCTACATCGGTGCAGGCCCCCAGCCGGGGGGATGGCGGGATGAATGGGGGGCCTGTTTTGTGGAGCTGCGTCTGCGGCCCCAGTTGGCCCTGGCCGGGGATCTCTCCCTGCCGGGGGACTGGCTGGATCAGTTGCTGACTGGCCTGCGTCAGGGGCTGGACGACCATGCCCCCAGCCCCGCCCTGGTGCATGGCGACCTCTGGGGCGGTAATGCAGGGGTGCTGATGGATGGGCGTGGTGCCCTCTATGACCCCGCCAGCTGGTGGGCCGACCGCGAGGTGGATCTTGCGATGACGCGGATGTTCGGCGGATTCAGCCCAGCGTTTTACGCGGCTTACGACGCAGTGCTCCGGCTTCGCTCAGGTTGGGAGGAGCGCGTCGAGATCTACAACCTGTATCACCTGCTGAACCACGCCAACCTGTTCGGAGGCGGATACGTCTCCCAGAGCCAGGACTGCCTGAAGCGCCTGGCTCGGATGATCGCTTGAGACCTCAGCCGAGGTATTCCTGACGCAGGGACTGCACCCGTTGCACCAGAGCGCTGCGCTTGTCGCTGGTGGTGAGATTTCTCCAGCTCCACTGGCCCACCACCACAACGCCGAGCAGCTCCAGCAGACCGGGAACCACGGGCAGCAGGTTGATCGTGTCGAGGATGCCCTTGATCAGGATCTGAGCAACGATCACAGCAGCGAAGATGCCAACGATCTTGCCGATGCGACCCATCTGGTTCCAGTCGACCTGGTCGAGGGTTTCGTTCACCTTGCCCAGCACTTCGCTGTAGCGCTCGGTGAAGGAGGTGGTGTCTTCGGAGCTGGTGGCAGACGCTTCCACCGCAGGGGTCGCGTCGGTCGCGGGGTCCTTAACTTCGGTGGTGGCGTCGCTCATGGAACCGACAGAACTGTTCATACGGTCAGCTGAGCGTATCGGCGCTTCATCGATCGCGCCATCCACGCTGCAGCTGCGTTGTGGATGCCTCACGATTCTGGAGCGCACCTTGCTGGCGAGCTGGCCTGAGGAGGGATGTGCTCTGTTGATCGGATCCCCGGGCGAGGGTACCTCGCTGCGGTTGGATCACGTCTGGCCGGTGTGCAATCGCTGGGGCCGCCAGCCGGATCTGCAGCCGTGGGGAGCGGCTGACTCCCATGGCCGGCACAGCAATTTCCTGCTCGACCCCCGCGAACAACTGGCGGCGCAGCGCTGGTCGCGGCAACACCAACAACGGATCATCGGTGTGGCCCATTCCCATCCACAAAGCCCGCCGTTGCCGTCTGAGGCGGATCGCTGTCGGGGTATCCCTCACCAGCTGATGTTGATCCTCTCGGGCCAGCACGAACTGAGGGCCTGGTGGCTGGAGGAGGATCGGCAGGTGCGGCCGGTGCCGATCGATGTCGATTGAGGAACTGAGTGGGGAGGAGCGGAGCCGTTATGCCCGCCACCTGATGCTGCCGGAGGTGGGTCATGCCGGACAGGAACGGCTCAAGGCGTCGTCCGTGCTCTGCGTTGGCGCCGGTGGTCTGGGCTCACCGCTGCTGCTGTATCTGGCCGCCGCAGGTGTCGGCCGGATCGGCATCGTCGATGGGGATGTCGTGGAGCTGTCGAACCTGCAGCGGCAGGTGATTCATGGGATGGACTGGCTCGGCCAATCCAAGGGGCGCTCCGCCGCGCACAGGCTGCAGGAGCTCAATCCCCACTGTCAGGTGGTGCTGCATGAGCAGATGCTGGATCGGGAGAACGCCCTCGAACTGATATCGGCATACGACCTGGTGTGTGATGGCTCGGACAATTTCCCGACGCGGTACCTGGTGAACGACGCCTGCGTCTTGCAGGGAAAGCCCTTGATCTATGGATCGGTGCAGCGCTTTGACGGCCAGGCATCGGTGTTCAACCGCACGCCGGACAGCCCCAACTACCGCGATCTGCTGCCGGAGCCACCGCCGGTGGAGCAGGTGCCGTCCTGCGCGGAGGCCGGGGTGATGGGGGTGATGCCCGGGCTGATCGGCTTGATTCAGGCGACGGAGGCGATCAAGCTGATCACCGGCATCGGCCGGAGCCTGGATGGTCGCTTGCTGGTGGTGGATGCCCTGACGATGCGTTTCCGTGAGCTGACGCTGCGGCGTGACCCGGATCGGCCGGCGATCGATCGCTTGATTGACTACCAGCAGTTCTGCCGAGCGACGGCGCCCCCCATGGACAGCATCAGCGTGATCGAGCTCAAGTCGCTGCTGGATGGCTCGGCAGACGATGTGGTGCTACTGGATGTGCGCAACCCCGCCGAAGCCGAGGTGGCTGTGATCCCTGGGGCAGTGCTGATTCCTCTGGCCACGATCAAAAGCGGTGAGGCGATCGAACGCATCCGCGGAATGGCGGAAACCGGGCGCCTTTACGTCCACTGCAAACTCGGCGGCCGTTCCGCCCAGGCCGTGGAGCTGCTGGCTGAGCAGGGCATCACGGCCACCAACGTCGATGGCGGCATCGATGCCTGGTCCGTGCAGGTGGATCAGACCGTGCCGCGTTACTGATCGATTGATTCAGTCATTCATGCCGTGCACACATACTCAAATCATTCGTCAATGCCAGTAATAGGTCATTTCGTGTATTTATTCCTAAAAGCTTTGTATTTGGGTGAGTTGTTCGGCCGCGATCAGGCTAGGCCGATAAAAAGAATCACGAGAGTACCGTGAACTCTCACAAAAAAATTAATTAATAGAATTCGGGGCTGAACTAAGTAGTGATTGAGCTGCTTCTAACTCGATTTCATAGCGGATGTCTGACACGGCTGATCCGACATGTGGAGTGAAAAAAGTATTTGACTTGCTTTCGATTAAGCGAGAATTGATTGCATTAGGACGATCCTCGCGAACCCAGTCTTCCATTTCGAAAACGTCAGCAGCGTAACCCGCAAGAAGACCACTATCTAAAGAATCTGCTACTGCTATCTCGTCAACCGTAGATCCACGCCCAACGTTGACAAGGAAAGATCCTCGTTTTAAAAGGGATAAGCTGTCTTTATTAATTAAATGATGCGTCGACTCTGTGAGGGGCAGCATCATTACTAAATAATCACTCCACTTGAGAAGGCTTTCAAAGTTTAAATATTCAACGCCTAGCTCTTGGTGCAAATCAGGATTCAGTTGTTGTTGATCATAATATTTCACTGTGCAGTCTAATCCCGAGACAACTCGGGTAAAAGCTCTACCAAGGCGCCCCATCCCTACGACACCAATCCTCCTTTTCATGACGCCAAAGCTGTATAGCTTTGGTCTCCATCCGTGAAACTCACCGGAACGCATGTAATCGTCTCCCTCCAACAATCGACGTCCAAGCGCCAGAACTAGGGCAAGGGCTAGCTCGGCAGTAGGTTGAGCCAATAAATCGGGCACAATAGTGAAGTTGACTCCATGAGACCGGCAAGCATCAATATCAAAGTTGTCGTAACCCCTTAATGCGCCCGCAATCGTCTTTAGGCGAGGACATTGACAGAGGAAATCCTCGTCAATGCTGTCGGGCATGAAGACCATCAAGCCAACGGCATCCCTGCATCTTGCAAGTATTTCGCTTCGATCAAGTGTATGGCTTGTCTGATTAGTTATTACATGAAAAGATGTTTCTAAAGTGCGTATAATCCGTGGATCTACTCGGTGCGTAATCACAACTTTGGACTTTTGATCTTTGGTAGTCATCCTACAAAGTTTTTTCTAAGGTAATTGCTAAGGCTATCTACCATGGTCACCATTATCAAAACAACAATCAGAAGTGCACAAACTTCTTGATACTTGATTAAGCGAAGTGAGCTGATAATTTCAAGGCCAATGCCACCAGCGCCAACGGCGCCTACAACCATTGACGCTCGAAAATTGTATTCCCATCGATAAAATGTCACATCTGCCATCTGTGGGAGAACCTGAGGAAGAATGCTGTGGTAGATGACTTGAGCATGATTAGCTCCAGCTGCACGTGCTGCCTCAACAGGTAAAGGACTGCTTAATTCAATTGATTCAGCAAAAAACTTTCCAACCATGCCAACCGAGTGGAGGCCTAGGGCGAGTGTTCCCGGAAGTTTGCCAAATCCTACAGCCGCTACGAAAATCATTCCCATAATCAACTCTGGAATTGCTCTAGAGAAATTCAGGATGAGACGAGCAATATAGAAAAGAAATTTGTTGGGTGCTGTATTTCTAGCTGCAAGTAAGCATAGTGGTAATGATATAAACACTGCGATCGCCGTACCAGCAATGCTCATGGCAAGTGAGTCCAACAGGGGAATAAACCACTCTTTCCACCGACTAAAATCTGGTGGGATCATTTCTGATAAGAGTTTCCAAATTGAAGGAATTCCATCTACCAGACGTTCGACGTTGAAAAGCCCTGCAAAGCCAAAACCAACAGCAACAGTTATCAAGATAAACGTATATCTGTAGAACATTTGAAGGCGGCGTCGGCTTAGATTATGTCTGATTAGTTGATACTGGCTGTTGGTCATAGCGATAATCAAGCAATGAAGAAGTAAAGCTCTCTCTTCTAATGAAGAGAGAGCAAGTTTAATTAGTTGACAAACTTATTAAGGTCAAGCCCAAGTTGCTCACCTGCTTTTCTTATCCCGTCGTAATCAGAATCTTCCATGGCTGCGAAGCCATCAGCCTTGAAAGGCTTGAGCACTGAGTCGTCGTTGAGTTCTATAAAGGTTGTTTTGATTGTTTCCTTGAGGTCTGGATCTAAGTCTGAACGCATTGTCCAAGGGTATTGAGGAATAGGTTCTGTCTTTGAAATAAGAACGATCTTGTCAGAATCGATTGACTTCTTCTCCAAGAGAGATTCGTAGATTGGACAGGATAATCCTCCAGCTTGTGCTTTGCCTCCCTGAACAGCCAAGGCAACAGCGTCATGTGCACCGAGGAAAACTTGCTTATAATCGTCGCCTGCCTTTAATCCTTCCTCAGAAAGCTTCAGCTCTGGAAATAACCGACTGGAAGTAGACGCTGGATCTCCAAATGCAACTGTTTTGCCTTTAATTGAATCAAAGTCATTCACTTCAGACTCTACATTCCCAATCAAGCATGACTTATACGTGGTCGTACCATTTTTCAAGCGAGCAGCAAAAGGCTCGATAGCACTCTTGGTCTTGGCTAACACATATGAGAGTGGTCCAAAGTAGGCAAGATCTAACCTCCCATTGCTGGCGGCCTCAATCATTGAAGAATAATCTGTTGATACGACCAGCTCAATCTCCTTGCCAGTTTGTTGGGCGAGATAGTCCTTAAGTCCTTGATTGTCCTGAATAACGGTTGCAGCATTCTCGTCTGGTAATAATGCGACAATCAGCTTGTCGGGATTCTGCTTGTCAGACTTTGATTCATCAGACGAGCAGCTAATTAGGCCTAGCGAAGAGGCAATTGAAAGGCCTATTATAGCTTTAGTGAGGTTTAGTTTCATGGGAATAAAGAAATTTGGCAACCAAGGTGGTCTAGATGACCATCTTGGTCAAGGAAAGGAATTCGAACCAATGAAAAGGTCTCTTCATTTATCTTGGAGATGGAGTATAAATTGCATCAAATTCGTCTGCAGAAAGCGAAGATGGACTTTTATCACATATTATTTTGCCGCCTGAAAGTCCAATTATTCGGTCACCGTATTGTTTCGCGAATTCCACTTGATGAAGGCTGATTACCATGGCAATATTGTCTGATTTACATATGTCAGTTAATAAGCCTAGGATTTGATGAGAGCTCTGAGGATCTAAACTTGCTATTGGCTCGTCAGCCAGCATTATTCTGGGTTGCTGTGCCAAGGCACGTGCAATTCCAACCCTCTGTGGTTGTCCGCCACTTAATGACGAGACAGTCGTTAATGCCTTATCCAAAAGGCCAACTCGATCTAAACAATCGATACAACGTAATTGGTCTGCAACAGGCAGCGGCAGGAGTGATCGCCAAAATGAAAAATATCCAAGACGACCCATCATTACATTGCAAAGTGCAGTATTTCGCTCTATTAATTGGTGTTGTTGAAAGATCATGCCGGTCATTTTTCGGTGATCTCTTAGCTTTTTGGAGGAGTCAATGCGACCTACAGACGAGTTGCTAATCCAGCCTTTCGTTGGTCGGTTTAGAAAATTGAGTGTTTTTAGTAATGACGATTTACCTGCTCCGGAGGATCCAAGGAGTATGGTGACTTCGCCGCTATTGATTGTTAGATTAATATCGTTAAGTGCGGCAATATTGTTGTAGTCTAGATGTATCGAATTAGCCGAGAGCGCGGAAGGTTTCAATTAATTCATCTTTGCTGATAGGGTAAATGTAGCTCTAGAGCATCCTTCTAGTTTAAGATCGAATTATTGACTGGTTTTTTCAAGGTTAAAGGGAAAATAAATTTTGTCCTGTCGATTTCTCTTCTTGCCGTGAAGCTCCTTTTGGAAAGCTTTTACAGCAAAAAGATACGGAATTTGATTGAAAACTTATCAGCTTATTCACTTCGCTTTCAGTAGTCCACGCCGTTCTTGAGGTCCACGCCCTATTTCGGAGGCTATTAACCTCCACTTGTCGCCGTCGTGACAAGAGGCGATCGCCAACGAGGCAAGTGCGGGAAGGAATATCAGAGGCGTTGCTGGGTGCTGCTCTCCGATTGAGCGCTGAGATGGCCGGATGATGAGTCCGCTTAGCGATGACAGCTCTCTTCTCGGGTGACCTTGGCGCCATCTGAGAGCTTGGCGGTGCGGAGGTGAAGGATCGACCTGTTGCCTGATCGATCTGCACAGGAATGACTTGCGTGACCGGTGGGTTGATCAGCGATATGGATGCACAGCTGGATAGGGTCCAAACAATTTAGGTTCAACTCAGCCATGTACAAGAACTCGATCCTTCAGAAGACCTGGAAGGTCATCACGTGGCGGTGGCGGCTGCAGCTGGCCATCAACGCACCCTTTGGACTCCTGTGGGTGGTAGACAAGACCAACCCAGCGGTGCATGCCTTTGACATGTCAGTGCTCGCAGCACTTCATGCCGAGTGGTTGGCTCCAATGATGGGGATCGCTTGAGAGCTAACCCCACAACAACGGGTGACCCAGATCTGGGTGGCAGTCATCGGGCTGAAGCAGCAATAACCCAGCATTGCCTTCCCGGAAAAAGAACGCGATCCTGCGAATGAGTCATTGGTTGCTGTCTGATGTTCATCACTGTTTTTGGTCAGAAAGGGGGTGTCGCCAAAACGTGTAGCAGCGTTCACATCGCAGCAAGTTGGAGTCATCGCCAAAAACGGGTCGTCCTGGTTGATGCCGACCGAAATCGATCGGCCACTGCCTACGGAGCCAGAGGACTCTTGCCTTGCCCAGTTGTGCCGATTGAAGCAGCAGCAAAAGCCACTCGATCAGCAGAGATCGTAGTCACAGATGGACAAGCGAGCACCAACGAAGAAGAGATGAAGAATTTGGTAGAGGGTGCTGACTTCGTTTTGCTGCCTACGACTACACAAAGTCGATCAGTCGAATTGACAATTGAGATGGCACAGACGATCAATCAATACAAGATCCCATATGCCGCACTTCTTGTAAAAGTTGACTCACGTAAAGGAGCTGCTGCCAAAAGCGCTAAAGAATGTCTTGAAGGATTCGACATAAATGTTCTTGATGCACAGATTCCGTTGCTAAGTGCATTTGAGCAAGCAGAAACAGAAGGAGTCACTGTTGATCAGGCAATTGACAGCCGTGGGCGAGCTAATCCACGCCGGATGATGGGCTGGACTGCATATAGCTCGGCCTGTAAAGAAATCGAAGATTTATACGAAGAGCACAAAAAGCTAAATCCAATCCAGTCACCAATTGGATGGGATTTCACACCCTTGGAACAACGTATGGCTGCCTGAACTAACGATTTGCTTGGCTGGCCTCAGCCAATGGTGATTTAAAGATTTCCGCATACAAACTCTACAAAAACCTTGTCAAGATCTCAATAGTCCACACCCCGCTTAAGGTCCACACCCTGCTCGGCGTAGTGCTTGTGGCAGACCATTTCAGAGTGAATGCTGGCCAGATCGAAATAGGCCGGTTGGTTCTTGCAGCGTCCGGTGATGATCACTTCAGTTTCCGTCGGTTTGCGCAGCAGGGTCTGCACGATCGGCTCCTCCGGCAGCAGCTCCAGATCCACCGTTGGATTGAGCTCATCGAGGATCACCGTTTTGTACAGCCCGCTTGAGATGGCAGCGCGGGCGATCTCCCAGGCCCGTTCCGCCTCCACGTAATCGATCGGTTCCTGCTGGCCGCGCCAGACGATGGCATCACGGCCGGAACGGAGGTGATCCACCAGATGGGGATAGCTGTCCCGCAGGGCCGCGATGGCGGCGTCCTCGGTGTAGCCGCTGCCCCCTTTCAGCCACTGCAGGATCAGCACCCGGTGGCTCTTGTCCTGGCTGATGCCGCGGCCAATCGCCTGCAGCGCCTTGCCGAGGGCGCTGGTGGATTTGCCCTTGCCCTCGCCGGTGTAGATCTCAATGCCGCTGCTCATGTTGAGCGGGATCACCCGCTCCTCTTCCAGCCCCGGCCGCCGGTGCGCCCGCATCTCGGAATGCAGATCCGCCACCCGCACCAGCGGTGCCGGTGCCGCACGGCCGGTCACGATGATTTCCATGCCCTCGGGTCGCTGCCTGAGGGTGTTGACCACGTCCTCCACATCCAGCAACCCCAGATCCAGCACGGGGTTGAGTTCATCCAGCACCACCACCGAGTACAACGCGCTGGCGATGGCCCCTTTGGCGATCACCCAGCCACGCTGGGCTTCCTCCCGGTCGAAGCGGGTGGCCTCATCGGCGGTGAAGTGATCGGCCCGGCCCGTGCGCAGATGGTCGATCAGATGGGGGAATCCCTGCTGGAGGGCTTCGATGGCAGCATCTTCGTCGTAGGCCCGGCCGGGGCCCTTGAGGAAGCGCAGCAGCAGCACCCGGGTGCGTCGCTGCTCACAGATGCCCAACCCGATGGTGCGCAGCACCACCCCCAGCGCGGCCTGGCTCTTGCCTTTGCCCTCACCGTCGTAGATGTGCAGCTGACCATGGCTGCGCTCGCGGCTGTCCGCCGCCGTCACGATGCCGATGCTTCGGGGCATGGTCCCGGCTCTTACCGTTGGAGCCTACCGAGATCGCCCGGGTTGTTCTGCTGATGTTCCGGCTGCAGGAATCTTTGCCGCCCCGGGAGGCCGATCTGCTTCAGCAGTTGCGCAGCTGGCTGGCGTCACAGGAGGCCCTGTGCGTGGCCTATTCCGGTGGTGTGGACAGCACCCTGGTGGCGGCGATCGCCCATGAGCAGAAGGGGGATTCTGCAGTTGCGGTGACCGGGGTGTCGCCGGCTCTGGCCCCCCATCTGTTGCAGGAAGCGCGGGCTCAGGCGCAGTGGATCGGCATCCGCCATCAGGAGTGTTCAACCCGCGAGCTCAACGATCCCGACTACAGCAGCAATCCCACCGACCGCTGTTTTGCCTGCAAGCGGGAGTTGCATCACCACCTCCAGCCCATCGCGGCCGCCGCCGGTGGGGCGTTGGTGGTGGATGGGGTGAATCTGGATGACCTGGGTGACCATCGCCCCGGCATCGAGGCGGCCCGGCAGGCCGGGGTGCGCTCGCCCTTGGCGGAGTTGGCGATCGATAAGGCCGCGATCCGTCAGCTGTCGTCAGCCCTTGGCTTCCCCTGGTGGGACAAGCCGGCCCAGCCCTGCCTCGCATCCCGTTTTCCCTACGGCGAGAGCATCAGTGCCGAGCGGCTCAAGCGGGTCGGCCAGGCGGAAGCCTGGCTGCTGGATCGAGGTTTTCCCAGGGTGAGGGTGCGCAGTCAGGGCCTCTCGGCTCGCATCGAGGTGCCCCAGGATCGACTGGATGATCTGCTGGCTCTCAACGCAAAGGAACCCCTGGTCAGCAGCCTGCTGGATATGGGGTTCACCTCCGTCAGCCTGGATCTGGAGGGCCTGGTGAGCGGCAAGCTCAACCGCAGCCTCTGATCAGCTGGGCAGCTGGATTGGTTCACGCACGGTGCTGGCCACAGCCGCCGGTGTTTCCCGCAGGAAGCTCCTCAGGGCATGGCGCTGGGCCCGCAGTTCATCCCGCAGTACGGCGCAGGCCTGTTCCGGCATCGTGTGGTCACCGCAGGTGAACACATCGACGGCGGCATAACCGCTCTCGGGCCAGGTGTGGATGGATATGTGCGATTCCGCCAGCAGGGCCAGTCCCGTGACGCCCTGGGGCTCGAAGCTGTGGGTGGTCAGATTGAGAAGGGTTGCACCAGCACGTTTCGCTGCTGTCGTGATGGTGGTTCTCAGGAATGCTTCGTCGTCGAGCCGGGCAGGATCGCAGTCGTAGAGCTCGAGAATGCAGTGTTTGCCGACCATGTCGGTGGCTTGCAACTGGGTGTCCCCCCATCCCGGGTTGGGATGCAGGTCAGACAGGGTCTGCTCCATCAGGCGATCAGAGAAAAACAGCACACCAGATTATCCGATCTTCACCCCTGGACTCAGGTCTCCTGGATTGAGAATCTGTGAGTGCTCCCGCCATCCCCCTTCGAAGCCATTCAGGTGGGTGGCGCTCACCAGGCATTGATGCTCCTGCCCCACCGCCTCCAGCAGCAGGTGCTGACGGGTGGGGTCCAGTTCCGCCAGCACATCGTCCAGCAGCAATAGCGGCGGTTCTCCGAACAGCTGCGTCACCAGCTCCAGTTCCGCCAGTTTCAGGCCGAGCACCAGGGAGCGTTGCTGACCCGCTGAACCAAAGCGCCGGGCCGGTGTGCCTCCCAGCAGCAGGGCGACTTCATCGCGATGGGGCCCCACCCGGCAGCTGCCCAGCCGTTCCTCCTCCGGCCGTTGCCGCCGCAGCTGCTCTTCAATGGCCAGTCGCCATGGCTCCTCAGCCTCCTCGGCATCGAGGCGACTTCCAGGTTGGTACTGCAGGTCCAGCTCCTCGCTCCCGGCACTCAGGTGCGACTGCCAGCGGCGAGCGATCGGTGCCAGGCGCCGCAGGGCCCGTTGGCGGCGGCGGTGAATGCGCGTGCTCACCAGGGCCATCTGGGCATCAAAGGCATCCAGCAGGGCGTCCCGCTGGCTCGGGCTGGTCTGCCCGCTGCGACGCCAGAGCTGGCTGCGTTGGCGCAGCAGCCGGTTGTAGCGGCTGAGCAGATCGGCGTAGACAGGTTCCAGCTGGAGCACCACCCGGTCGAGCCACTGACGACGCAGGGATGGTTCCCCCCGCACCAGCTCCAGATCGAGGGCGCTGAACCCGATGCAGCGCAGCGGGCCGATCAGATCCAGTTGGCGGTCCAGGGTCTTGCCGTTGCGTCGGGCCTGACGTCCTCCCTGGCGACGCAGTTCCAGCTCCAGCTGATCGCCATCGTCCAGTCCGGCCCGCAGCAGAGCCCGGGGTGCTTCCCACTGGATCAGGTCACGGTCCTGGCTGCAGCGATGGGACCGCAGGCTGCCCAGCAGCTCCACCGCCTCCAGAAGATTCGATTTGCCGATGCCGTTGGGGCCGATCACCAGCAACCGGGGCTGGGTCAGCTCCAGCGACAGTTGCCTGTGGTTCCGAAACCCCTGCAGCTGGAGCGTTTGGAGCCGGATGGGTCGCGGGGCGGCGTTTGGGTAAGGTACTGATAACGGGCCGGCCTGTCGGGCGGTCTCCTGCTGATCCCTCACTGAGGCCAGTGGGCATGTAGCTCAGTTGGATAGAGCATCAGATTCCGGTTCTGAGGGTCGGGGGTTCGAATCCCTCCATGCTCGTGTTCAGTCAGTTCCAGAGGTTGGTTTCAGCCTCAATCCCATGGCCCGGATGCCACTGGGATCAATCACGAAACCCTGGCCCTTCAGGGCATCGATTGACATGGCTGGTGCCGAGACCGACAGGCTGCAGCCGGGCAGGTCCCGCCGCAGGATGTTCAGGGCCCGATGCATCAGCACGGTCAGCAGCCGGGCCTGATCAGGACCCGGGCGGGCGGCAAGATTCCACAGATTGGCATTGAGGGCCATGTCGCTGGTGGCGCGTACGAAACCCACCAGCTCCCCAGTGGATTCTTCGAGGATGCTGATCTGCCACAGGCTCCGTTCCATCGCCTTGGGCCAGAGCGCTTCCGGGTGAGTGGATTCCTGGCAGGACGCCAGCAACCGATTAATGGCCGCCGGCTCTGGCATCAGGCCGGTTTCGAGGCGGTAGCCCTCGGGAAGTTGAGGAACACTGGGCTGCTGAAGGAACGAAAGCAAGGGATCAGCCGGTGTTGCGCATGCCGGCGGCAATGCCGTTGAGGGTGAGCAGTGCGCCCCTCAACAGTTCACTGCGGCTGTAGGTGCGACGGTCCTCCGGTGTTCCAGGGGATTCGCTCATGGGAGGTTGACGGTTCTGATCCCGCAGTCGCCGCAGCAGGGCCACCTGCAGGAAGCCCAGGGGAACAATCGTGCGGTTGCGCAGATCCACCGACAGCTGCAGGTTCTGATCCGCCCCCAGCAGCCGGCTCTGGCCGGTGATTTCGAGCACCAGCTTCAGGGTGCGTGCGTATTCGTCGGCGATCACGTTGAAGATGTCTTCAAAGGCATCGCGCTGCTCCGGATTGCCAAGGCTGTTCATGTAGTGGTGCGCCAGGTCGAGATCGACCTTGGAGAGCGTCATCTCCACCTTGGAGATCAGCATCCGGAAGAACGGCCAGCGCTGATGCAGCCGCCTGAGCAGGTCCAGTTGCTCGGGGTCGTTGTTGACTTCCTCCGCCAGGGCTGTCCCCACACCGAACCAGCTCGGCAGCAGGAACCGGCTTTGGGTCCAGCCGAACACCCAGGGGATCGCCCGGAGACTGGAGAGATCCCGGGCCCCGGTCTTGCGGCGGGCCGGACGACTGGAGATCTGAAGCTTGCTGATCTCCTCGATCGGGGTGACCTGCTGGAAAAACGCCACCAGATCAGGGTTGTCATGCACCAAGGCGCGGTAATGCTCACGGGATCGCTTGGCCACGCGGCTCATTAACTGGTTCCAGCTCGGGGTGGCATCCAGCTGATTGGTCACCAAGCTGTTCTGCACCACCGCCGTCGTGACGGTCTCCAGGTTGTAAAGGGCGAGTTCCGGCAGGCTGTATTTGGAGGCCAGCACCTCACCCTGTTCCGTGATCTTGATTCGCCCCTGCAGCGTGCCGCTGGGCTGGGCCAGGATCGCCTGGTAGGCCGGACCGCCGCCGCGGCTCACCGAACCGCCCCGGCCATGGAACAGTCTCAGGGCCACGCCGTGGTTGCTGGCCAACGTCTGCAGGGCGATCTGGGCCTGATGAATCTCCCAGTTGCTGGAGAGGAAACCCGAGTCCTTGTTGCTGTCGGAATAACCGAGCATCAGCTCCTGCAGGGGCTGGCGCTGGACGCCAACGTTGGGAAGAAGATTGCGATACAGCGGCGCCTGGAACAGCCCCTTCATCACCGCCGGGGCCCGCTGGAGGTCTTCCACCGTTTCGAACAGGGGCACGACCAGCAGCGATGCCTTGCCGGCCAGCGGATCCACCAGGCCGACCTCTTTCGCCAGCAGCATCACCTCCAGAAGATCGGAGGCGGTGTGGCTCATCGAGATCACGTAGGAGTGACAGATGCGCTGACCGAACTCCTGCTGCAGGCGATGCAGCATCTGGAACACGGCGAAGGTCTGGGCGGTGGCTTCAGACCACTGCACCGATGCTGGGATCAGTGGTCGGCGGGTCTGCAGTTCCTCCATCAGCCAGCTCACCCGCTCGGGTTCCTCCATGGCGCCGTAGGCCTTGGGCAGCTGCAGATGGGTGGTCAGCTCATCGATGGCGTCACTGTGACGGGTGCTCTCCTGCCGGATGTCCAGGCTGGCCAGGGAGAACCCGAAGATGTGGACCTGATTCAGCAGGGTGTCGAGCTGTTCGCAGCTCAGCTCGGTGCTGACGAGGCTGTTGCGGATCAGTTCAAGGTCGCTGCGGAACTGATCGATGTCCGTGTAGTGCAGCGCTTCATGGCCGGGGATTCCCTCGGTGGGAGTCGTGGTGGCGGGTTCGGACGGAGACTGCCAGCCAGCCTCGGACATCTGGTGGTTGCGCTGCAGTGTGAGCTCCAGCCGTTCGAGGATGTAGCTGAGCTTGAGTCGGTAGGGCTCCAGCCGATAGCGGGCGGCCCGGCGCTCATAGATCTCCGGGAAGCGCAGCCGATCCATCTCCAGCGACTCCAGCAGTGGTGGTGCCACCTGGCTCCACTGCATTGAGATGCTCAGCTGGTTGCGCAGGGATTGCACGGAGCCGATGTAGAGCTCCAGCATCAGCTGGCGCTGATAACAGGCGGTTCGCCAGGTGATCTCAGGGGTCACCGAAGGATTGCCGTCCCGGTCGGACCCCACCCAGGACCCGAAGGTGCAGAAGGATGCCTGGGGGAACTGCACATCGGGATAGTGCCGGCTCAGGGACGACATCAGCCGCCGCCGCAGCTGTGGCATCGCTTCGAACAGCACCTGCTGGAAGTAGTGCAGGGTTGAGTCGACCTCATCCAGCACCGTCGGTTTGAACTGGTGCAGCTCGTCGGTGCGCCACCAGAGGCGGATCTCCTCCTCCAGCTGGCGTCGCAGTTCCTCCTCGTCGTAGCGGGGCAATGCCGGCTCCGACTGGAGCCGCTGCAGCAGGGACGCCACCTTCCGCTGCTTGTGACGCACGGTGTGACGCACGATTTCCGTCGGGTGGGCGGTGAACACCAGACGGATGTCCAGTTCCCGCAGCAGCGTTTCGACCTGTGCAGGAGGCACATTCATCCGCCGTAGCCGTTCGAACACTTCGCCGAAGGTGGCGGGGTCGGTCTGGCTGGCCAGCGGTGGGGCGAAGGGATCAAAGGGGGCCGCGGTCTCCTCGTCCTGGTTGCGGCTCGGGCGAAGGCTGTCGAGGTAGCTGTCCTCCTCGATGCGCTGCTCGAGGATGTTGATCAGCTGGAAATACAGGGAGAAGGCACGGGCCGCCGCGATGGCCTCGGAGAGATCCATGCTGCGGATCAGCTCGACGATCGCCTCGCTGCTGCTGTCGCCGTCACGGCCTTCGAGGGCCACTGGATCGCTGAGTTGCTTGAGGCGGAGCAGTCGCTCGCTCTGATCCGGAGGGCACTCACTGCGCAGCACGGTTTGCCACAGGTCTTCCACCAACTCGAGGCGATGCTGCAGCAGGCGGCCGGCTCCAGGGCTGCCACCGCTGGCCCTTGGCTGATCGCCGTCAGGGGCATGGGCGGTGGACTGGGGCATCGACGCTCCGCTTGTTTCAGCACTGCCCATGATCATCCCAAAGTGCCGCTCAAGTGGGCGACGGACTCTTCCTGATCCTTCATGGCACAACTGCCCTGCCGCAGAAGGTCACCGATGCTGCAGCCCTGACTGTTGGCGGCAGTCCACCGCATGGCCTGGTTGCCGGATTCCAGCAGCTTGTCCAGCGGCCTGAGCCGATCGCTGAGTCCGAGGGCGTCGGCCCGGGGGGCGAGTTGCTCCAGGATTTCGGCAATCCAGGTTCGGCTGAGCAGCGGACGGCCGTCCTGCCAGTGATGCAGGGTGGCCTCAAGACTGGTGTGGGCTGCCGCGGCGTCGTTGCTGTCGGCCAGCTCCGCCAGCTCCTTTTCGCTAAGCTGACTGGACAGGAGTGGATCCAGCCGCTGCGGGTGATCACGCAGCTCCAGCAGCCGCAGTTCCAGCCACGCCGTGATCGCCAGCAGTTCCGCCGGGTCCGTGATCAGATCACAGATGCGCAGTTCCAGGCGGTTGAGTTCGTAGGGGCGTCGCGGTCCGTTGGGGCGAACGGAGGTCCAGAGGTGGCGTTCGTTGCGCATCTGGCCATCGGCCAGGCGCTGCTCCACCCACTGTGTGTAGTGCGAATGATCCCGGAACAGCGGCACCTGCTTTGGAGTCAAGGGAAACTGGTGCCAGCGTTGGGAGTGGTGACCCGTCAGCTCACCTCCCAGAAAAGGGGAACTGGCGCTGAGGGAGAGCAGCAGTGCAGCTTCACAGCGCACCAGCCGCACCGCTGCAAACAGCCAGTTCAGATCCGTGATGCCCAGGTTGATGTGGATGCTGGCGGTCACGACCTTGGTGCCATAGGTCGTTTCGATCAGGTCGTGATACGGATTGGTGGGATCCGATCGCTCGAAGCGGCTGCTGTTCCCAAGGCTGAGGGTGCTGCCGGGCAGCAGGGTCAGTCCTAGTGGGGACAGCCATTGGCGCAGCCTGCGGCGGGGTCGCAGCAGAGCCTCCGGCAGATCCTCATAGGCCCTGATCGGTGGAGTGATGTATTCGAGATTGCGGTGGTCCGGTTCGGTGACGAAATCACTGAGATCCCTGGCCACCTCACTGGCCACGCCAACGTTGGTGCCGTCAGGCCGCCCGGTGAACAGCTCGACTTCAAAGCCCTTGAGCAGCAGCCCTTCGCTCATGGGAGCTCTGGGTTGAGGCAGGCCAGGGCCGTGAGCATGCCGCGGGCTTTGTTGAGGGTCTCCTGGTATTCCGCCGTCGGCTTTGAATCGGCCACCACGCCGGCCCCTGCCTGAACCTTCACCCGGCAACCACCGGCGGGGTGCGGTTGAACCACCATGGTGCGGATCGTGATGGCGGTGTTCAGGGCTCCAGCCAGGTCCACCGATCCGTACACACCCGAATAAGGACCTCGGGCATCGGGCTCCAGCTCATGGATCAGCTGCATGGCCCTGATCTTCGGCGCCCCGCTGACGGTTCCGGCGGGAAAGGACGCCATCAGCAGATCCCAGACGTCGTGCTTGGGGGCCAGGCGACCTTCCACCTGGCTGACGATGTGCATCACGTGCGAATACCGCTCGATCACCATCAGGTCCTTCACTGCCACACTGCCCGGCTGGCAGACACGGCCCAGGTCGTTGCGGCCGAGGTCCACCAGCATCACGTGCTCGGCGCGCTCCTTGGGGTCAGCCAGAAGATCCAGCTCCAGGTCGCGGTCCTCGTGGGCTGTGGTGCCGCGCGGACGGGTGCCGGCGATCGGTCTGAGGCTGGCTCGGATGCCTTCCGGGGCTGGGTCGGCCTGCACCATCACCTCAGGGCTGGATCCGATCAGTTGCCAGTCCCCGAAGTCGAAGAAGGCCATGTATGGCGACGGATTGACCATCCGCAGACTTCGGTAGAGCTCCAGCGGTTGCTGGGGGACAACGGTTTCCAGGCGTTGGCTGATCACCAGTTGGAAGACGTCACCCGCTGCGATGTGCTCCCGGGCGGTGTTGACGGCCGCCTCGAAGCGCTCCTGGCTGCTGTTGCTCTTGACATCTGGAAGCTGCTTGGCCTGCGCATCCCAGGGCAGGGGATCAACCAGGGGGAGGGGAGCTTCCATGCGGCGCCGGAGCTCTGCAATCCGCGCCATGGCGGCCTCCCAGGCTGCATTTTCCGATTGGCCCTGGCTGAGATCAGCGAAGGCCACGGCTGTGATCTGGCGCTTCACCTGATCGAAGATCAGAATCGCGTCCATCAGCATCCAGATGCCATCGGGTGGGTCCGAAGGCTGTCTCGGATGCACCGGAACACTGGGTTCAATCCACTGAATCAGCTCGTAGCCCCAGACGCCGTAGAGCTGACCAAGGGGTGGCAGGCCGGGCAGGCTGATGCAGTGATAAGGCTCAAGACAGCTGCGCAGGCTGTCGAAGGGGTTGCCGTTGAATGTGTCCTCGCGGCCATCACGCCAGCATCGCTTCAGGCAGTCGTTGCGGGCTGATGCGGTCCACAGCGGGTCACAGGCAATCACGCTCCATCGTCCGAGGGTCTCGCCTCCCTCGACAGACTCAAGCAGTACCCCTGGAGCGTGATCAGCTCCGACCTTGATCCAGGCCGTTAAAGGGGTTTCGAGATCCGCTGGCCAGCTCTGGGCCAACGGAATCAGATTGGCACCGTTGGCTGCGGCCTCGTGAAAGGCGACGCGATCAGGACTGAGCATGACGGCATCTTCGCAGCCCCGCCCCAGGCAGGGGCGGCATCAGCGGGTTGATCAGGCGTCGTAGGTGTTGCGACCGCTGAACTTGATGTTCGAAGGATTCACGTTTTCGCCGATGCGACGGGGGTTGTGACCCACCATCGGGCGACCTTCGTTCACTTTCTCGGAGAACACACCATCCTTGGGATGCAGGAATTCGGTGTCACCGCCGGGGAAGATGCGGTAGATCTTGTAGTCCTCGATCCGTGGCTTGAACTTGGTCCGCAGCTGGGTTCCGAGGGCAAGGCACTGCTCCTTGCGGGCGAAATACATGATGTTTTCGCCGGAGTTCATCATGGCCGCACCACCTGTTGGCAGTTCAAAGGCCTGAGCACTGTTGCTGGTCCAGGTGATCGCGTATTTCTCTTCTGTTTCAGCGGCATTAAGCAGACCACCGGTGCTGCCGATGAACTGAGGAAGCTGACCATTCAACGCCGATGCTGTCATGGCTGCGGTAATCCAGACGGTCCGTTACGACTGGAAAGTAGCACCGTGGTTGGGGCCTGATTTAACGGTCGAAAGCAACCTTCACACCTGTCAACAAAGTGCTTCAACTTTTCAGGAAGGAGGTGTGGCCACGGGGAAGAACACCGTGAGATCCCGGTCGCGTCGCGCGTGATATCTCCCCCCCAGGCTGGCCATCAGCTGACGGGTGGCGGCCTGACTGAGCTGAAGACTGCCGGTGGCTGGATCCCAGCTGAGAACCGTGCCCACCTGTTCGGTGTTTGAGGTCGATGTGGTCGACACCGGTCCGTCCTCCATCTGCACCAGAAGCTGCAGTTTCAGGCGTGCGCCGGCCGGCTGCAGTTCCAACCGCAGTCCGGCCCCGCCGGGCAGTCCCCGGCTCACCCGGTCGATCAGGCCGCCGAGCATGGGTTCCAGCCGCCGCGGGTCGCTGAGCACGTCGGGAAGATCAGGCTGAACCTCCAGGGTGAGGCTCAGTTGGCGACGCTCCAGCTGGTCCCGCCAGGTCGGCTCCAGGCTGCGCAGGATGGAGCCGAGATCGGTTCGGGCCAGCTGGGTTCCCTCCGGTTGGCGCTGCAGTTCGGCGGCATGGAAGATCAGCCCGAAGCGGTCGATCTGTTCACTGCATTCGCCATCGATCTGACGCAGCCGTTTCTGAACCACGGAGGGAAGGTCGTTGCGTCGCAGCAAGGAGCGGATCAGGGTGCGGATCGTCGCCAGGGGCGTGCGCACCTCATGGGTGATGGCCTCCAGCAGGCTGAGGTCCTCGGAGGACCCCTGGTTGTGCTCCGAGCTGGACTGGGTGGGTTGCAGGGTCAGGCTCGGCGCCGTCACGGTGAGCTTTTCCGCCAGTCGCGGCCAGAACTGCTGATCCAGCTGGGGATCGCTGTGCAGTGGACCAAGGGCGGTCAGCTGCGTTTTCAACGCATCGGCCAGCTCCGGGGACTGATCCTGCAAGCGCGCTCCGAACAGGGCCAGGGCATCGCCCAGGGTGTCGTGGTCACAGCGCATCAGCAGCTGACGTCGGTCCGGAGCGCCATGAATGGCCAGAGCCGCCTGGAGGGTGGGTGTGATGACGACCAGCAGGGGGTCCAACCCATCCTCAGGATGCAGAGTCAGCCGGCGGAAGTGCATTCCCTCCTCCCGCTGGCCAGCGCTAGCCGGCAAGGCGGCATTGGATGGACTGAAGCGATCGAGGTTCTTGGGCGCCAGCACCCATCCCTGCAGATGGGCCAGGAGTTCAGGCTCGTAGAGCGCCGGCAGCGGGGAGGCGACCCAGATCCCCTCATCGGCATGGCGATCGAGCAGCTCCTCCTGAAGAATCTCGAGGGCGGCCCACCAGAGTCGGCGCACCCCGGATTCATCGCAGGCCCCAGGTCGAATGTTTCGGGCCAGGCGCTGCCGCAGGGCCTGAAGGCTGTTGTCGCTCACCATCGACCCAGCGAGCTGACACGGCTCTGTCGCACCACCGACAGGCAGAGGCCCAGACAGATGAAGTTGACGAGCATCGCCGAGCGCCCGTAGCTGAGGAAGGGCAGGGGAATGCCGGTGATCGGACCGAGTCCGATGGTCATGAAGATGTTCACCACCACCTGAAACATCACCATCGTTCCGATGCCGACGACCACCAGCGATTCGAAATCGCTGCGGGCATGGCGGGCCACCTGCAGCAGGCGCATCATCAGCAAGGCGAAGCCCGTCACCACCAGCACCGTGCCGATGAATCCGGTTTCCTCGCCGAGGGCGCTGAAGATGAAGTCCGTGTGCTGTTCGGGGATGAACCGCAGCTTGGTCAGCTGACCCTGCAGCAGGCCGGTGCCGAACAGCCTTCCGGAGCCGATGCCGACGCTGCTCTGCAGCAGGTGATAACCACCGCCGAGGGGGTCCTGGGACGGGTCGAGGAACAGCACGAGGCGATCGCGTTGATAGTCCTTGAGACCGTTCATCCACAGCCAGGGGGTGACCACGGCCATCACGGAATGAATGGCCACGGTGATGGCCGCGGCCATCCGGCTCCAGGGCAGGCTCCGGAACGCCAGCGCTGCCATCAGCGGGATCCAGACCGCCATGCCCCAGGGCAGCAGCCCCGACAGCAGCGCCGTCACCAGGGGGGACAGCAGCAGCACCACCCACTCGATCGGCATGCCCGACCAATAGAGCATCGTGAGCATCAAGGCTCCGAAGACCAGTGATGTGCCCAGGTCCGGCTGGATGAACACCAGCAGCCAGGGGATGGAAATCACTCCCAGGGGCCGCAGCAGATCCACGGGGCGCTCCACCGGGTGACGGGCGAGAACGGCGCCCAGCAGCAGGATGGCCGCGATCTTGGCGAACTCGGACGGCTGAACATTGACCGGACCAATGCTGATCCAGCGCTGTGCCCCCAGGGCTGTGGTGCCCACCAGCCGCACGGCGACCAGGCTGAGAACCGTGAGGCCGTAAACCGGGATCAGCAGCGGCCGAAGCCGCTGCAGTGGCAGACGCGCCAGGGCCAGGGCGATCAAGGCTCCGCCCCCAGCCGTGATCCAGTGGTGATACCAATCGGCGTAGTCCGCCTGCCGCTGGGTGCTGGCGATCAGCACGCCGGCAATGGCCACCATGGCCAGCGGAACGCCCCAGAGGATCCATTCCCTGGATCGATGGCGTCGTCCGCGGCTTGTCGTCATCGTCAGGCCGTCGCGGTGACCTGTTGCAGCACCCGTTGCGCCAGTCCCTGGAATTCCAGGGCACTGGTGGAGTCCGGCCGGCTGATCACGATGGGACGTCCGCTGTCGCCGCCTTCCTGTACCGGCATCTCCATGGGGATCTGGGCCAGAAGCGGAACGTCATAGTCCGCAGCGAGGGTGGCACCTCCACCGCTGCCGAACAGGGCATAGCGCTGCTCGGGGCGGTCCGGCGGAATGAAGGCGCTCATGTTCTCCGCGACGCCGAGCACAGGAATTCCCAGCTGCCGGAACATGGCCAATCCGCGGCGTGCGTCCTGCAGGGAAACCTGCTGCGGTGTGGTCACGATGACAACGCCGGCCATGGGCACGGCCTGCGCCAGGGACAGCTGAGCGTCTCCGGTGCCGGGGGGGAGATCCACCACCAGAACATCCCGTTCACCCCAATCGGCCTGGTAGAGGAACTGACGGATGATGCCGTTCAGCATCGGACCACGCCAAATCACCGGCTGGTGCTCATCAATCAGCAACCCCATGGACACCATGGCGATGCCACAGCTCTCGATCGGCACCATCTGCTGGTTGTCCCCACTGCCGTGCACCTCTGGCGTGCGATCAGCCACCCCGAGCATCGTCGGCGCATTCGGGCCGTAGATGTCGGCATCGAGAAGGCCCACCCGCAGCCCTTGCTGCGCCAGGGCACAGGCCAGATTCACCGCCACGGTGCTCTTGCCGACGCCGCCCTTGCCGCTGCTGACGGCGATCACCTGACGCACCCCTGGAATGGGCTGACGCTCCGCCGGTTGTCCGTGGCCTGCCTGACCGATTCCCCCCTGGCTGGGGGCCTGGCCCAGTTCGATCTGAATATCGTCGATGCCGTTCAAGTTCAACAACGCCTGTCGGGATTCCTCGGCAATCCGTTCCCGCTGCCCCTGAGCAAAACCAGGCAGGGCGAGTCGGAACACCACCCGGGCCCCCTCCACGCGGATCTGGTCAATCCAGCCGAGTTCCGTGACGGCACGACCGCTGCCCGCATCCTGGATCTGAGCAAGAACGCCGTTGATCTGCTCGACCGAAACCATCTGGTTGTGCTGCTGCGGGCTGGATCCTAGGTGCGTCCTCCCGTGACAGTCCCTGACGGAGTGTTGTCTTGGGCTGGCTTCGCCTGTTTAGGTTCAGCGATCGATTGGTCTGGCTTCATGGTTCGCTCCCTGGTTCGACGCCTGCTTGGCCGCCCGCAGGGCCATGGACCTGCACTGGAGCTGCCACCCGAGGATTCACGGGCCCGCGCTCGGGCGATGGTGATGGGGTTGCAGGACGAGATCTGCGCTGGTCTCGAGTCTCTCGATGGGGAAGGGAGATTCGTTGAAGAAAGTTGGGAGCGGCCTGAGGGTGGTGGTGGCCGGTCCAGGGTGATGCGTGAGGGCCGGGTCTTCGAGCAGGGCGGCGTCAACTTCTCGGAAGTGCAGGGCCAGGAGCTGCCACCGTCGATCCTCAAGCAGCGCCCTGAGGCCAAGGGGCATCCCTGGTTCGCCACCGGCACCTCGATGGTGCTGCATCCGCGCAATCCATACATCCCCACGGTTCACCTCAACTACCGCTATTTCGAGGCCGGCCCGGTGTGGTGGTTCGGCGGTGGGGCTGATCTCACGCCCTACTACCCCTTTCTGGAGGATGCCCGCCACTTTCATCGCACCCATCAGGCGGCCTGCGATTCGGTGCATCCAGACCTGCACAAGGTGTTCAAGCCCTGGTGCGATGAGTACTTCTTCCTGAAGCACCGTGGAGAGACCCGGGGCGTCGGTGGAATCTTCTACGACTATCAGGATTCCAGCGGTGTGCTCTACAAGGGGCAGGACCCCTCAGGTCCAGCCGCCGGGGTGTCGGCACAGCTGGGGGCGCGCCCCCTGGGCTGGGAACAGCTGTTCGCCCTCGGTCAGGCCAACGGCCGGGCTTTCCTGCCGTCCTATGCGCCGATCGTGGAGAAGCGTCATCCCATGGCCTACGGCGATCGCGAGCGTCAGTTCCAGCTCTATCGCCGCGGCCGTTACGTGGAGTTCAACCTGGTCTGGGACCGAGGCACGATCTTCGGACTTCAGACCAACGGGCGCACCGAGTCGATCCTGATGTCACTGCCGCCCCTGGTGCGCTGGGAGTACGGCTACACGGCCGATGCGGGCTCCAGAGAGGCGTTGCTGACGGAGCTGTTCACCAAACCCCAGGACTGGTTGGGGGATGCATCCCTGGAGGATCGCTGCCGTCCCCACGGCGCCATCAACTGACCCCCTGAACCAGGGCGTTCACCACCCGCTCGGCGATGCAGTTCAGGGTCTGAGGGCGGGTGTTGGGGGCACGCAGCTTGTCCTCCAGCGGCGGCTCCAGCATCGCGATCTCGAGAATGCCGATGCCACGACGGGGACCGCCGAGGCCGCCCCGGAAGAGGCGGGGGAACCGACCGAAGGCCTGGGCAAGGCTCTCGTCCACGGCATTGAGAGGTCGATTGATTGCCGGGATCAAGCCTGATCCGAAGCCGTGGGGCCGGTAGGCGTCGAAGTGGATTTCCAGGATGTACTCGCCGCGGGCTGAACGTTTCTTGGCCTGGGACCAGTTGGTTCGTGGGTCCTCGTCGTTGCGGATGGTGAGGGCCGGCGGTGTGTAAGCGCTGATGTTGAGCCCCCGGGCTTGCCCCAGCCGCACCACGGCCTTCTGCACCTGCAGATTCCAGTACAGCTCGTCCCGCATGCGGGGATCCATCGGCGCTTGACGCCGCTTGTCCACGGCGAAACCCGGAGTTCCGGCACTGGCCATGCCCTGGGAATCGGCATGGCCGGCCATCACCACGATGGGGAGATCGGGCTTGACCGCACCCCGCCCGACCCAGCGACCCGGCATGCGGGTGCGAGGTCCCAAAAGGGGATCAGGGTTGCCGGTGGCAGTGCATTGCGCTTCTGGAACGTTCTGGACCTGTTGGGCTGTCGTGGCGGGGCACAGCAACAGCGTCAACGCCAGCCCCCCGAGGCCGAGATGTGTGGCGAGGCGTTGCTGGTGACTGCAGTCGTGCCAGGGCATGCTTCGGATCAAATCGGAGACGAGAGCAGCGAGCCGTCACTGGAGAGTTCGAGTGTGTCGGCCAGTTCCAGCTCGATGGCGATCAACTCATCGCGGTGAGCACGCAGTCGAACGGTGACGCCGTCGTTTTCAAGCTCCTGCAGCAATTGCAGTTCCAGCGCTTCGGTGCGGGCGGCCCGCCGGCTGTAGACAACCCCGGCCACAGGGCCCAGCAGGATCATCAGCAGCGGCCACCAGCTGAGCTGGGGAGCCAGCTGGCGCAGCACCAGGCCGAAACAGGTGCCACCGATGGCGGCCAGAACGGACAACAGCACAGCCAGTGGGCGGCTGGAGGCCACCGCCCCCTGGAAACGCAGCACCTGCCGTTCAGCGTCGCCTCCGTTCCGGCTCCAGCCCCGTTGCTCCAGCCACTCGCTGAGGCCGCTCAGCACCTCCAGGGCCGGCTTGGGGGAGTGCACATCCACCACGGTGGTTCGATCCTTGCTGGCGGCGCGCAGGAAAAACACCAGGCCAATCGCCAGCAGGACGGTCAGCAGCAGGGTCGATTGAAAGCCCGCAGGCATGAACCAGCACTCAGGTTGGACTGTTCTAAGCCGTCTTTGCTTGCGTCAGTTCAACACCAGACGGTGAGAGTCCAGCCAGCTGTGCCATGGGGACATCAGCTGTTCAGCCTGATGTCTGGCTTCCGGCATCAGGTGCAGCATCCGGCGGGGGCGACCACGGCTGGGGCAGCGCTGGGTGTATGTGCTGATGGAGCCCTGCTGCTCCAGGAAATCCAAGGCCTGCTGGAGCACGGTCTCCGAGAGGCGCAGTTGGGGCTCCTCCCGCATCAGTTTCTGCAGCAGCGCGGAGGGATAGTTGTCGTCCTTCAGCAGGCACTCGAGCACCCAGCACACTGCCAGCTCCAGGTCCAGGAACTGTGGTGGTGGCTGGCGGAAATACTGCTCGATATCGGCCAAGCAGGTTCTGGACGGCTTGCGGCGGGAAAACACAGCAACAGGTGCACTGAATCCATCAAAGGCGATCTCATTTTGAGATTCAAGAGGGAATTTCATGGGCCTCTCGCCAGGCTCGCCTCGGGACCCCGCCAGCCACACTGAAATGGATGACTGCGATTGCCCATGGCCGACCCGCTTCCCGCTCCCGCTGAATTCACCGTCTTCGATGGCGATCTGGATGCGGAATGGACCGAGCGATACCTGCGCATGCCCGCCCTTGCCGTGGACACCGAGGCCATGGGTCTGATCCATGGTCGAGATCGCCTCTGCCTGGTTCAGATCGCTGATGCCGACGATCGGGTCTCCTGCGTTCGGATCGGCCTTGGTCAGACATCAGCGCCGAACCTGCAGCGGCTCCTGGAGGCCAGCTCCGTGGAGAAGGTCTTCCACTTCGCCCGATTCGATGTGGCAGCGCTGGCCAGCGGACTCGGCATTGCGGTCAGCCCCATCTTCTGCACCAAGGTGGGCAGCCGTCTCGGACGGACCTACACCCCTCGCCATGGCTTGAAAGACCTGGTGATGGAGCTGGTCGGCGTTGAGCTGGACAAGGGGGCCCAGAGCAGTGACTGGGGCCGGGTGGATGAACTCAGCGATGTGCAGCTGGCCTACGCCGCCAATGACGTGCGCTATCTGCTCCCGGCTCGTCAGAAACTGGAAGCCATGCTGCGTCGTGAGGGGCGCTGGGATCTGGCGAAGCGCTGCTTCGGGTGCATTCCAGTGATCGCGGATCTGGATCGGATGCGCTTCAACCAGACCTTCGAGCACTGAGCAAAGAGTCAGTCCTCCAGAATGAAGTTGCCGTCTCCTTCGCTCGAACTCAGCAGCGAGGTCAAGCGGTCGGCACTGCCCTCGTCATCGCTCTCGAGGGCAGCGAGCATGGATTGGGCCATGGCCCGTCGTCCCTCCAGGTCACGCTTGCCCTCCCGAGCTGCCGCCTGATCCACCTGGCGCCTGGCACTGGCCAGGCTGATGCTGAGTCGGCTGGCCAATTGGGCGCAGAGCTTGACGTATGCGGAGTCCTGAATGGCAGCCATGGTTCCCAGCGGCGGTCCTTCAGTATCCGTGCAGCCGTTCCAGGATCAACGCAGCGAGGCGGGCGCTCCCCCCTGGAGGCCCCATCCGTCGTTGGCCGATCCGGCCCAGATGCTCCCGCAGCTCCGGATTGTCCAGCAGCTGCTGCAGCCGTTGGTGGAGCTCCTCCGGCGAGCCGCAGGGGTGAACGGCTCCCCCCAGCAGACGGCTCTGCCGCCGTGCGAAAGGCCATTGAAATTGCGGGCCTGCCCCCGGCAATGACAGGGCCGGAATCCCCAGTCCCACCAGTTGCTCCGTGGCGGTGCCGGCGGTGGCGACGCCAGCTTCCGCCCAGCCGGCCCAGGTGTGGAAACATTTCACGCCGATCAGCACCAGCAGCGCTCCCCTCACCCAGCAGGCCGCAGCATCGAGCTGGTCGGAGGGAGGCAGGCCGCGGCGGAACTGCTGATCGCGAAGGATCGCTTCGAGTTGATCCAGGCTGGGTTGACTGCCAATAGCAACGAGAACCGCAATCGGCTGGTCGACCTTCATCCTGCTGACGCCGTCCAGCAACCGGCGGAAGTTTCGAACGGCTTCCGGTACACGGCTTCCACACAGCAGCAGGACCCGCCTGCAGCGTCCGAGGCTGGCGGGAACAGCAGCTTTAGCCAGGCCATCCATCATCGGGTTGCCGGGTGCCAGGGCTCTGATGCGATGACGTTGCAGTCCGCGGGCGGTCAGTCCGTCGCGCATGGCCACCAGCCGGCAGCGGGCCGCACGCATCAGCATCCATTCCCATGGATCCCATTCGCTGCCCTTGAGCCTGTGGTAGCGATCGCTGGGGCTCCGTCCGGGGCCGCTGCGCCAGGTGTAGTCGCTCTTCGGTGTGCCGATGAACCCGTACCGGGCTCCACTGCTCCAGACCATCAGCAGGGGCAGGAGATCGCCGATTGCCAGCAGCCTCAGGCCGGCGCGAGCCCGCTGGCCGATCAAGCGCCACTGCTGCCAGCTGAGCCAGGGGAGGCCGGCTTTGAGGTCTGCCAGCAGTCCGGTGATGCTTTGGTTGCTGAACCCTCCACTGGGGAGAGCGGCCGCCGGACCGATCCGTTGCAGCCAGCCGTTCTCAATCGCCTTGTCAAACACGCGCCCCTGACCGACAAGCGGAAGCACTTCCAGCTTCAGGGCGGGGCACTGGGCATGGACTTGTTCCAGCACCCTCAGCGCGATAAAATCTTCCCCGTGGCCGTTGCAGACCACCAGCAATCCGGCTCCGTTGTGGCTGATACGATCGCCTGATGGGAACGGCCGTTCCCGATCGGCGGCATGGCCAAGTGGTAAGGCAGAGGATTGCAAATCCTTTATCCCCAGTTCGAATCTGGGTGCCGCCTTCGATCGATTGTCAAAGCCTGGCCTCCACGCTCAGTTGCAGTCCATCACGGGATTGACTTTGGCAGCTGAGGCGGCCATCGCTGATCGTGCACTGCCCGATGGAGGGGCGATTGGTCGGTACACCGATGGGCAGGCCGCGCTGATCAAAGGACACCCAGGAACTGCTGCTGATCTGTCCGCTCCAGGTGGTGGCGGCGAGCCGGCAGCGGCCGCTCTGACAGTTCAAAATCGGATCGCCGGAGCCGGGACCCGTCACGAAGGTCAGCTGAACCGTTCTGTTCGGTTCGTTCGTGCTGACGCCGAAGAAGCGAATGCGCAGCCCGATGGAGCTGGTTTGCATCAGTTGCAGCCGTTGACAGCCCATGGACCGCTGCGCATGGGTGATGCGACAGTCGGACAGACCCGTGTCGAATCGGCCGAAGCGTTGGTCACCTGGAGTGTCACTGCTGGCCACGTTGACGTTCATCAGTACCAGCAGGAGCGGCAGAAGCATCAGTAGTCGCTGTCGGCCACGCACATGCCGAGGCAGCGGATGCCGTTGCTGGCCGTGCGCCGGCAGTGCTGGCAAAGAATGCGTTCCTCGGAAAGGTCCGTCGATTCCGACGGCACTGGATTGGCCTTGGGCATGGAGTTGGCCGTCAGAGGGTCAGCCATGGGATTGAGTCGATGGGGCGATCATGACGGGCAGAGGAGGGGACCCGTTGAACGGCATCGGATTCGGTACTTGGGCGTGGGGCAATCAATTGCTGTGGGGCTACGAGGCCGAACGGGATGATGGCCGTCTGGAGGAGACCTTTCGCCAGGCCCTCTCCTCAGGTCTTGACCTGATCGATACGGCTGACTCCTACGGCACCGGGCGACTCGATGGACGCAGTGAGCAGCTGTTGGGGCAGTTCGCAGCACGTCTTCCGGCGACGCGTCGGGACCAGTTGTGTATTGCCACCAAACTGGCGCCGTTCCCCTGGAGGCTCGGACGACGGGGCCTTGATCAGGCGCTTCAGGCCAGTCGACAACGACTTCAGGGTCATCTGCGACGGGTGCAGCTGCACTGGAGCACAGCGCGCTACGCCCCCTGGCAGGAGGTGCAGCTTCTCGATGGTCTGGCGGATCGCGTTCTCGATGGCTCCGTCGCCGAAGTCGGTGTGTCCAACATCGGCCCGAAACGGTTGGCCTGGATGCATGAACGGCTGGCGCAGCGTGGGGTCCCTTTGCGCAGTGTGCAGGTGCAGTACTCTCTTCTCTCTCCGGGGGATGCCAAGGCTGATGCGTTACGGCAGCTCTGTCATGAGCGCGGTGTGGAGGTGCTGGCTTACAGCCCCCTGGCCTTTGGTGTGCTGACCCTGTCGCCCAAGGCGGAGCGTCGATCAGGAACCTTTCTGCGTCGGCAGTTGTTCAACAGGTTGATGCCCGCCAGCCGGAACCTCCGCACCGTCGTTGCCGCCATTGCCGCAACCCGCAACGTATCGATGGCTCAGGTGGCACTCAACTGGTGCCGAGCTCAGGGGACCAAGCCGATTCCAGGCGTCAGAACCCCCGAACAAGCCAGGGATGTTGCCGGAGCCCTCGGTTGGTCCCTGAGGCCTGAAGAGATCGAACAACTGACGGAGGCTCGCGGGCAGTGCGCGGTGCGCACCCCGTCCAACCCCTTCCAGAGCGCGTAGGTCCTCAGGCTTCTGCGATGTTGTCCGGAGCCGGACTCACCACAACGGGGAGGCTGTTGGCTGGGGCGTCGCCCCGCAGGGGAATCACGTTTTCGCGGACCGGAGCAGGCACCGGGGCTGCCGCTGCCTGGCTCTCCTCGCAGGCTTTGAGCGCCTCCTGGAGCAGTGAATCGAATGTGGTGCCCGGCAGACGGTGCCGTGCGACCTCCAGGAACGTCCGGGGGAGGGATTCTCCGGCCGCGGACCGCAGGGCCGGGTTGTTGCTGCGGAGTTGCTTCTCCTCCTCGATCGCGCGCAGGAAGCGCAGGGTGACGTCGCGCTTTGTGGACGCCTTGATCAGCGTGTCCCGGTCCTGGGGTCCCTGGTCGAGACTCTGTTCAAGTTCATGAATTCGACGCTCGAGGCTGTCGAGAACCTCCTGAGCCTCTTTGCCGATGTGAGCCAGTTGTCCGTCGGAGAGGTCGGGCAAATCTGCCACGTAGACCTTGCCGTGATCCCTGAGGGTCAGGAATGTGGGACGAGGGGACTGCCTGTGGCCGTTGGATCGTTCATGGGCTGGAGCAATCGGACGCCTGGGAGGAGTCGGTCCAGCAGAGGATCGTCTGCGCGTGGTGCGCTGAGGTCTATCAAGTGGCATGTCGTTTAAGCCGATGTATCGACGCTGCGTCCGGAGGCAACTCCGGTCTGCTTGATGAGATCTTAAACGGATCTTTCCCTTGTTCCCAGTGTTTCCGAAGATTCTTTCGGAGTTTGATGCAATTGCCCGCTAGTCCGGGAGGCCGATCACTCCGTCTTCAGGGTTGCCCTTCACGATGCTGCCGATCGGCCAGGCCTGCAGCTGTTGGGCACGACAGGTTTCAATCGCCAGGTTGGTTTGGTCCTCCGGCACTACAAGACAGAATCCAACTCCGAGATTGAAGGTGTGCCAGAGGGCTCGCTCTGGAATGTCACCAGCGTGTTGAAGCCAATCGAACAGGGAGGGGGGAGCCCAGCTGGATGGATTCACCTGGGCGCGGCATCCCTCCGGCAGGCAGCGGGGGAGGTTTTCCGGAAGTCCACCACCGGTGATGTGAGCCATGGCATGGATGGCAACGTTGCTGCTGAGGAGCTGCAGCACCAGTGAGGCGTAGAGCTGGGTGGGCCTCAGAAGGTCATCGATCAGAGGGCGCTGATCCGGTCCATATCGGGTGGATCGATCCGCAGCCGCCTGTTCAAGCACCCGGCGCACCAGGCTGAAGCCGTTGCTGTGAACACCACTGCTGGCCACACCGATCACTGCGTCCCCGGTCTGCACCTGTCGTCCATCAATCAGCTCACTTTCTTCAACGACGGCGACGCAGAAACCCGCCAGGTCGTAACGACCAGCTGGGTAGAACCCAGGCATTTCGGCGGTTTCGCCGCCGAGCAGGGAGCAGCCGCTCTGCCGGCAGCCGTCGGCAATTCCCTCGACGACCTCCGCCATGGCCTCAGGACTCAGCGCGCCTGTGGCCATGTAATCCAGAAAAAACAGGGGCTGTGCGCCGGAGGTGATGACGTCGTTCACGCACATCGCCACCAGGTCGATCCCAACGTTGTGGTGAGCGTGATGGTCCTGCGCCAACTCGAGTTTGGTGCCGACACCGTCTGTACCTGAAACCAACAGGGGCTGTCGCAGACCCGCCGGCAGCCGCATCATTCCGCCGAAGCCGCCCAGTCCACCGATCACCTCCGGGCGATGTGTTGCTTCAACGGAGGACTTGATCCGTTGAACAAAGGCCCGACCGGCCTCGACGTCCACGCCAGCACTCTTGTAGTCCATGGGCTGAAGGAGCTGTATTGATCCTGCAACTCCGGCGACCCATGGTCGGCTGAAGAGCCGGATCAACAGAACATCAGTTTCGCTGATGACTGAATCAAGCCTGATTGATGTCCCTGGTGGGGTTGGGTCTTGGTCTCGCTTGTGACCGGCAGGGGCTTCTGATGGCGTCCAGATGTCCTGTGTCGGTTGCTGGATTGGTGCCTGCTGTTGTGTTTGTTGTGAACTTCTTAGCTTTTCGATGTTTTGAAGTTGAGGTCTGCGCATTCCCGAGGTTCGTCTTCGAGAATTCGTCGATCGCTTGTCATGCGAGTCGTTCTTACCCTCCTTGGTCTGTGCGGGGCAATCTCAGCCAGTGCGGCGCTGTTCCCTGTTGTCGCTCAGGATTTTGAGGATCAGGACGGGTTCGATCCCCTGGATCCCATGGAGCTGTTCGTTGAGTCTGCTGCCGACCTTGAACCCTTTTCGAACCCTGCCTCGGAGCTCAATCTGTCTGTTGAGAACGAGCTCGATCAGGACAGCACCGAAAACCGCAACGTCAACGCCGTTCTGACGCCGGTGGCGGTTCTGCCCGAGCCGAAGCTGAAGTTGGTGCCAGATGTGGTGCGGGTCATCACCGGTGAAGCCAGCTGGTACGGCCCTGGCTTCTACGGGAACTACACGGCGAACGGTGAGATCTACCGCCAGGGCACGATGACGGCCGCCCATCGCACCTTGCCGTTCGGCACCAAAGTGCGGGTGACCAACCTCCGCAATGGACGCTCAGCCGTAATTCGCATCAACGACCGCGGGCCCTTTGTGGATCACCGCGTGATTGATCTGGGGCACGGAGCGGCCTCCAGCCTGGGATTGATCAGTTCCGGTATCGCCCAGGTGAAGCTCGAGGTGCTGCGCTGACCGCCTTACTGATCTCAACGCAGGCTGACCTGGATGCCTTTCTCTCCAGGCTTGCGCAACCGCTTCAGTTCGTCCCCACCATGGGAGGTCTGCATGACGGGCACGGAGAGCTGATCCGCCGAGCGGCGGCGCATGGCCCCGTGTTGGTGAGCGTGTTCGTCAACCCGCTTCAGTTCGGACCCGCGGAAGACTTCGATCGGTATCCGCGCAGCTTGGAGACCGATCTCTCTCTGGCCGATCGGTGCGGGGCAGCGGCGCTCTGGGCTCCATCCGTCCAGATGATCTACCCCGATGGAGCCTGTCCCTCCCGCAATGCAGCGGATGGGCTGCAGCAGCATCTCTGCGGAGCTGGCCGTCCCGGGCACTTTGATGGGGTGGTCACGGTTGTGGCACGTCTGTTGCATCTGGTACGGCCCGCCAGCCTCTGGCTGGGGGAGAAGGACTGGCAGCAACTGGTGATCCTGCGTCGGTTGGTGGCTGATCTCTGCATCCCTGTAAAGGTTCAGGGGGTTGCCACGGTGCGCGAAGCCGATGGCCTGGCCATGAGTTCACGCAACCGATATCTGACGCCCGCGGAGCGGCATCAGGCCGCCACCTTGCCTGCGGCCCTGCGGGCCGCTGATGCAACCACGCCGTTGGACATCATCCGTTCCATGCTTTCAGCTGCTGGTCTCGAGGTGGAGTATGTAGAGAGGGTCGATCCCATCACGCTTCAGCCCTGTGGGTCTGAAACAGCCATCTCGCTGCTGGCCGCGGCGGTGCGCTGCGGAACGACACGCTTGATCGATCACGTCTTTTTGATGACCCGCCAGCCTCTCGTTGCCATTGATGGCCCAGCCGGTGCTGGCAAAAGCACCGTCACCCGGGCCTTTGCGGAGCGAATGGGCCTGATTTATCTCGACACCGGTGCGATGTACCGATCGGTGACCTGGCTTGTGCAGAAGAGCGGTGTTGATCCCACCGACGCTGCCGCCATTACACCTTTGCTCCAGAGTTTGGATTTGCAGCTGCGGTCACTGCCTTGCAGTGGCCAGCAGGTGTTGGTGAATGGTGAGGACGTCAGTGAAGCGATTCGATCCCCTGAGGTGACGGGCTTGGTGTCGGTTGTTGCAGCGCACCGTTGCGTGCGGCAGGCGCTCACCGCGCAGCAGAAGGCCATGGGTGCCAAGGGTGGCTTGGTGGCGGAGGGTCGCGACATCGGCACCGCTGTTTTCCCGGATGCTGATCTGAAGGTGTTCCTCACTGCCACGGTGGGCGAACGGGCCCGGCGCCGGGCTCTCGACCTGGAGCAGCGGGGGTTTCCCGTTCCAGAGCGCTCCGAGCTGGAGGCGCAGATCGCCGAGCGCGATCGGCTGGACAGCACCCGGGAGGAGGCCCCGTTGGTGAAGGCTGCCGATGCGGTGGAACTGATCACCGATGGCATGAGCATCGATGCAGTGATTGATGCGCTGGTGGAACAGTTCCGCTCGCGGGTGGCTGAAGAGGTCTGGCCTACGCCTGGGGACTGAGCTCGTCCAGGAGGTTGGCGCAGGCGTCCTCCAGCAGATCGAGCACATGCTCGAAGCCGGCATCTCCGCCGTAATAGGGGTCAGGCACTTCGGTTTCGTTGAACCGACGGGCGTAGCTGAGCATGGGTTTGATCCTGGCCGTTGCCTGGGACCCGGCTTCGCGAGCCAACCCCTGCACGGCGGCCAGGTTGCTGTCATCCATGGTGAGCACCAGGTCGAAACTCGAGAAATCCTCCAGGCAGATCTGTCGTGCGCGGCTGGGGAGGTTCATGCCGCGGCGGTTGGCAGCCGCCTGCATGCGTCGGTCCGCCGAATTGCCCACATGCCAGCCGCCCGTGCCGGCGGAATCCACCACGAACTGATCACTGAGGCCACGCTCGTCCAGCAGATGCAGGAAGACGCCTTCCGCCGCTGGTGAGCGGCAGATGTTGCCGAGGCAGACGAACAACAGTTTCTGGGTCATCCGGCGTTGAGGCGTTGGAGGGCCAGGGCGGCCCGTAGGCGCACAACCTTGGCATCCTCAGCATCGGACGCCAGGGTCCGCAACAGCGGCATGGCCTGATCGGCAAGCGATGAACCACCCGCTGCATCGGTCAAACGTTGTTCGATTCCGAAGACAGCGGCATAGCGCACCACCCATTCATCGTCTTGCCCCGCCTTCAGCAGCCCCTGCATGCAGCGATGCAGTTGCTGCTCCTTGGCCATGGGATCAAGGTCCAGATCCGCCAGGCCGCGGACTGCTGATCGCCGCACACTCGGTGCGATGTCGGCGTCGAGGGCGTGCTCGAGAAGATCGAGTCCCCGTGGATCGCGAAGGGCAGCCAGGGCTTTCACCACCCAGGCTCGGGCGCCGTAATTACGGGCATCCAGGCTCACCAGCAGGGTCGGCACGATGTCACGACCCAGTTGGATCAGTCCCTGGGTTGCCACCGCCGCCACGGCTGGGTTGTTGAAGCCCAGAACCTTCACCAGGATGTCGGCTGCCTCGGGATCACCGAGGGCGCAGAGCGCGCGCGTGGCCTCCACCAATTCGGGGGTGCTGCTGGCGCGATCCAAGGCCTGGATCGCATCACTCAGGGCAGGGGAGGTCATTTAGAGCAGAGCATCCATCACATCGAGCACCTGAGGGTCTCCGCTCGTCTCCGCCAGCCCCCGCAAAGCCACCAATTTGAGGCTGGGTTCCACGGCGGCGGCACGAATCGTCGGCACAGCAGCGGTCCATCCGGTGGCACCGAGATCCAGCAGGGTTCCGCGCCGCACCAGGGGTTCGGGGTGCTGCAACAGCTGGATCAGTTGCTCACCCCAGTGCGCATCACCCGTGAGTTGCAGCAACGCCCTGCAGGCTGCCGAACAAATCAGGGGACGCGGATGCTGCGTGAAGGGCTTGAGCGTTGCCAGGGTGGCTGCATCGTTGATGCCGATGTCGCCCAGGGCTTCCAATAGTGCTTCGCAGGGTTCCTGCAGCAAGGGGCTCGAGGGTTGCTCGCGTCCGGCTCCCTCGACTCCACTGGCCAACAGGGAACGGATGGCCCCCGCGGCCGCGGAGCTGCCCATCGTGCCAAGGCTGCGGGCCGCTTCCTCCCGCACGTTGTAGTCGTTGGACTGCAACCGATCCCGCAGGGGGGCATCTGCGCGTTGGTCCTTCAGCAGGCCCAGGGCGCGGATGGCATTGAGGGCAACGCCGCGCCGGTCTGGATCGACGGGAGTGTCGTCGAGAGCTCCAAGGGTGTCCAGGAGTAGCGGAATGGCATCGGGATGATGGCTGCGCATTTTTCCGAGCCACCAGGCGGCGTAGTACTGCGCCGAAGGGTCCTCCGTCTGGCGGAGGTTTTGGATCACCTGCGTTTCACTAAGCGGTTCCATCAAACCCAGGCCGATGCCATGTCGGCCGTCCAGCTTTCAGTTCGTTTGAACCGGAACGGTCCCGCCACCGAGCCCCAGCAACGCTCATTGGTGTCCGGGTCATGGCCGCGATCGAGGGTCTGCAGCGACTCTCCCTGCAGGTGGAAGCTGCTCACCAGCACCGTGTCTTTGCCATCGCGTCGCACGATGCATTGGCAACCCGCCTCCATGGCGCCGTGGTAGCCGTCGTCCTGTTCCAGCACCTGGTAGTGGCATTGATCAAGGCTGATCAGATCCGTGGCCTGGATGGCCAGGCGCAGGTCCGGATCGAAGGTTGCCCCAGCAAAGCGGGACGGGTCGCGAAAGGTGTGATTCCACAATTTGATGGCGCCGGAGGGTTGTTCCTCGGCGCGAATCATCCTCAGGCGGTAAGGATTGCTGGGATCCACCGCGTAGGTCTGCTCCAGCAGGATCGACCCCGGGGTGAGCTGAGGCAGAGGCCGATACCTCAGAAAGATGTGGGCGTAGAGGGGCGGGTTGTCGAAGGCTTGCTGCTGGTTGCTGTACTCGCCGCAGAGCAGGTTGAGAAAACGCCGAACAGGGAGGGTGATCACAGCGTTCTGTTGGGCCCGGGAACAAACAATAAAAAAAGCCCCCCGAAGGAGGCTGGTGAAGCATCGGAACCTTGATCAGATCAGGGCGTTGATGGCGTAATCGATGTAGCTGTTGGCTTCGGTGGCTGCGTCGCCGCTGAGGCCGTGGTTGGCCTTGATGTGCTTCAGAGCTTCCACGTACCAGGAGGGGGAGAGCTCGAAGGTGCGGTTGATCTCGTCGAGACCAGCGATCAGGTAGTCGTCCATGGGGCCGGTGCCACCTGCCACCAGGCAGTAGGTGATCATGCGCAGGTAGTAGCCCACGTCACGGGAGCACTTGGCCTTGCCCTCGGGGGTGGCGGAGTAGTTGGATCCCTCCATCTGGGTGGTGTAAGGGAACTTGCTGTAGACGGCCTGAGCAGCACCGTTCACCAGGGCATCGGCCTTGCTGGTGAGGGCCTTGGCAGCCTCGAGGCTGGCCTTGGCGCGGTTGAAGCGACCGGAAGCGGCCTGAACTTCGGTGTTGCTCAGGAAACGGCCCTGGGAATCAGCTGCTGCAACAGCTTCGGTGAGGGGGGTTTTCATGGATCGTTAAGGGAATGAAAGACGTCGAATCCAGGTGCCGCTCAGGCGACGGAAGCGGCGGCGCGGTCGAAGTAGGTGCCGATCTCGCTGCTCAGGGAAGCGCAGTCACCAGCGGAGATGCCAGCTTTGTCGTTGACGATGGCCAGGGCAGCGTCCTTCATCAGGTTTACGCCGGCGGCAACGGAAGCACCGGGGGTGCCGAGGGCCAGGTAGGTCTCACGCAGGCCATTCAGGCAGCGGTCTTCCATCACGGAAGCGTCACCGGTGAATGCGGAGTAAGTGACGTAGCGGAGGATGATCTCCATGTCGCGCAGGCAGGCAGCCATGCGGCGGGAGGTGTAAGCGTTGCCGCCGGGGGCGATCAGTGCAGGCTGCTGAGCGAACAGCTGGCGGGCAGCGGAAGCAACGATGGTGGAGGCGTTGCTGGAGATGCGGTTCACTGCATCCAGACGCTTGTTGCTGTCGGAAACCATGGCAGCGAGGGCATCGATCTCGCTGGTGCTGATGAATTGTCCCCGGGCATCGGCCTGGGCGACAACCTTGGTGAAGGCGTCGAACATGGTTGTTGTTCCTGTGAACTACGTCTGGAGTGGGGTCTCAGACTTGGATGGGATGGTTGAAGGCTATTGCCCTCTTCCCGTCGCCTGCGATTCTGACCAACAGCTCGCGAGGCTCCCGACGGCTGTTCATAATGCTTAACTCCCTTGCTACGACAAGGAAGTGGCGGTGGTGTCCTCCAGGTCAAACAGCACACCGTGGATGTAGGACTCGGTCCATTCGCCTCCATAGAAACGGGTGAGCATGCCCCGAGCGGGATCCTTTTCAGCGCGGTATGCGGTGTAGCGCTTTTGCCCGGATAGGAGATGAGCCGCTCGCTCGTCATCGACGGGCTGAGCTTTCGCCACAAGGTCGAGGTAGAGCTGCAAGTAATCCGAGAAAGCCGGGCGGATCACCCGTTCGATCAGGGCATCACCGTCGGCTCCGAGCGGGATGCGGGTCCAGAGAAAGGCGGGGGAGAAATAGGGCTGCGCTTCTTCGGGGATGGGGCCTCCATCGGGAAGTTCGGCTCTCCATCGTTCGAAGAGAGGCAGCAGTCGCTCCCAAACCGGATCGGTGTGCTCGGAATCTGCCTTGTCCACCGGTTGCAGATCCAGGGCGAGCAGGTGTCCGTTCGGCAGGGTCACCAGGTCGGCACCGAAGAAGGGCAGGTCGTACCGACAGCTGGGATTGATCACGAAGTTCAACACCGAAGCTGCGGCACCGGCTTCAACGCAGGCACAACGAACCTGGCGCAGCTTTTCGGTGGAGCAGGCCCAGGTGGCGGTGGTCACCGGTACGGGTTTTGCCTTGGATCCGGTGCTGCCCTCCTTTTGCAGAAACGTTTCCGCTATGGGATAGGGAGACGGGTTGAACGGCTTGAGTGCAGCACTGGCTTCATCGAGAAAGGGCTGCCATCGCCACCCCGGAATCTGAACGGGATCAAGGCTCGACGCGCGGAGATCAATGCTCATGCGGGCTGACTGGCGGGGAAAAGGAATTCGTGCAGGAACCGGTCAGACCACTCCTTGCCGAAATGGCTGGTGAACAATCCATGGGCAGGATCACGCTCGGCGCTGTACACGTCGTAGGCGTTCTGAAGCCGTTCCACATCTCCAGGTGAGATTGAGGATGGTTCCTTGGAAGCCTCATCGTGTAAACACCAATAGGCTTTCAAAAAGGCGCTGAAGGCTTTTGGCAGTGACCTGTCAGCCTCTTCAGAACCTCCACGGCAAAAAAGTAGCCATGATGAGAAGTATTGATTCGGATCGAAAGATCGCATCGTTTCTTCTCCGTTTAGATCCGGGAAACGAGCATTCAGATCTTTCAGACCATCAAAATGACGATCGAGATAGTCTTTATCTTGAACCAGTGGTTGAAAATCAAGAACCGCAACTAGCTTTTGACGTGCGCCAAACCAGAGCAGATCAACACCCATCAAAGGATGGTCCAAATCGAAATCGGGATATGCGACGGAATTCAGAACTTGAAGGCTGTCACCTGCATCAAGTCGGGTGACGCGCCAGCGACGAAAACCTGGAACCTGCCAAAGCCAGCTTTGGATGGTGCTTGAGCCCTTCTGGGATTGATTGTGTTCCAGCCCGGCCGGAACTTCAACTGATATGCCACCGCGGGCTTGAATTCCAGTTTGTAATTCCTCAAGAAACGGATCAAACATGATGGTTAAGCTCCAATAGATGCAGTCGAACGAGCGATCTGCCTGGCATGCTCAGATATGGCATTGATATCAGCATCTGTTGGACAGCGAAATTCAGTGCAGTAGGTAGTCATTGCGACACCATCCAAGCACTGGACAGAACTGACACGCATTCGGATCTGATCAGTCACAAACCAGCATCGTTCAATTCCAATATTTGTGTCATATCTTGTAGTGATCGTCAACACGCCATCTTCGGCAAAAACGTAAGTGCTCAATACCGCCTGCTTTTCAACATATCCTACATCTCGTAGTAAGAAACCCTTTCGAGCATTATCTCGGTTGGGTACATCGATGACAACAGCCGCATAATCTTCGTTGCGGACTCCTTTTTTAATATTACTTTCCCACCAAAATCTAGCTCCACCAGTACTGTCGATCGTATTGATGTTTAGGGCTTCGCAAATGCTGCGAACTGCCGGATCATCATTTTTAAATGGTTCGATAACAAGATTAGAATCTGCTGCTTCATCATCCTGGTGATCCAAATGATGAACAGCACGCCGGTTCAACCAGGTCCCACGGCTTGCTTCGAAAAAATCCACCATCGTCATTGGTGGATATGACTGGAGGGGAAACATTAGATTGAACTTGCAGAGCTGAGGTGTTGAGACTGTGGATCAATCCTTCTAATAAAATTCAAGATTTAGACTGCTGAGAATCTCTTTGCGCAACAAGTTGTGACATAACTTCGTCAAGACGCTTTAGCTCTGCGTGCTCAGCGACTGTCGAATCAATTTTTTTCTGCGAGAGGCGCAGCTTCTTTCCAAGTCCGACCACATCCTGAAAAAGTCTCTCTCGGTATGCAGATAGTTCGTCAATAGACTCCTGTAATTCTGCAATGCTGGGCAGATCAGAGGCTGTTTGATCCATGAAATGCTGACTGACTCTGAAATTTTAAACCTTCTACCTGTCTGCCTTGGCTCCGTTGGGCCTCGTCTCTGACCCACGACATGGACCGACCGGCTTGGAAGCCTTGATGGTCGACGGTCTTGCCGGTAGTCGTTGACTCGTGCCCCAAGGTGACAAACTCTTGCGTGACCGCGTCTGTTTTGGAACCCAGCCGGGAACCGGGGTTTAGCGTGGCAGGGCGCATCTTCCCCCTTTGGGCCTCCAGTCTTAGCGGCTAGTTCCCAAGGCGGTTTCCGAAGCACCGCATCCACAAAAAACTGTCTGGCCCCCAATGCTCGACGCATTTTCCCGCACAGTCGTCAGCGCTGACGCCAAAACTGCACCTGTTGGTGGTAGCGAGCTCGCTAGCCTCCGTTCTTATGTGCAGGATGGCAACAAGCGTTTGGACGCTGTTAACGCCATCACTTCCAACGCCTATTGCATCGTTTCGGATGCGGTCACAGGCATGATCTGCGAAAACACCGGTCTGATCCAGGCCGGTGGCAACTGCTATCCCACTCGTCGCATGGCCGCATGCCTGCGTGATGGTGAGATCGTTCTTCGCTACATCAGCTACGCCCTGCTGGCTGGCGACGCTTCCGTGCTGGATGACCGTTGCCTCAATGGTCTGAAAGAGACCTACATCGCTCTGGGTGTTCCCACTCAGTCTGCAGCTCGCGCTGTCGCGATCATGAAATCCGCAGCAACGGCTCTGATCGGACAAACCAACACCCCTGCTAGCGGTGGCGCGAAGTACCGCAAGATGGAAACCACACAGGGCGATTGCTCTGCACTGGTGTCTGAAGCAGGTTCTTACTTCGATCGCGTGATCGGGGCAATCAGCTGATCGGCGGCTGAATTCGTCTTCTTCTTTCCTTCTCAGCACCCTTATCTAAGGATCTCAAATGAAATCCGTCGTCACCACTGTTGTGACCGCTGCTGATGCAGCCGGTCGCTTCCCTTCCCAGAACGACCTCGAAGCCGTTCAGGGCAATATCCAGCGTGCAGCTGCTCGCCTTGAGGCTGCTGAAAAGCTGGCCGCTGGCCTCGATAACGTAACTCGTGAAGCAGGCGACGCCTGCTTTAACAAGTACGCCTACCTGAAGCAGCCCGGTGAAGCCGGTGACAGCCAGGTGAAGATCGACAAGTGCTATCGCGATCTTGGTCACTACCTGCGTCTGATCAACTACTGCCTTATTGTTGGTGGTACTGGTCCTCTGGACGAGTGGGGTATTGCTGGTGCTCGCGAGGTGTATCGCACCCTTGGTCTTCCAACCAACGCATACATCGAAGCTCTCACTTACACACGTGATCGTGCATGTGCACCTCGTGATATGAGCGCTCAGGCTCTCAACGAATTCAAGAGCTATCTCGATTACGCCATCAACGCCCTGTCTTGAACTGGTAACGGCTGTGAAAGAGAGGGGGGGGCGATAAGCACCCCCTTTTTTGATGACTGCAGGCTTCTGAGATTGAATCGCGGCTATGTAGTTGTTCCGTTAAGATTGAGGGGATAAGTCTTTTCCAATGACGACATTTATTCTGTCTCATAACCTGCAGGTTCAATCTAAAGATGTCCCTCCCTTTGAAACTCAAGTTCTCGCTGACGGTATAGTCTCGAATTCTTCGGCAATTATTTCTGCAACAGTCATTCAACATCCTCATTGGATCATTGAATTGACTTCAAACTTGCCTCCCAACGATATGGCAGTGGAGTTGGTCAAGTCTTGGAAGCAATTGAGGTCTAAACTTGGACAAAGTGCAGATCACGTCATACTGGCGCTTGGTGGGCGCAAAGATTCTCCGGCTGCTCCAGGTGCACCGCTCCAAGAAGGTTTCTGGGGCGTAGATGTTGTGGAAACACACGATGAAGAGGCTTTCCTGCAAGCCATTAATTGGGATGCACTTAAGTCCAATCGCCCTGAAGATGGTGTTTTCGAGATCTCCTCAAATAATTGATTAGGACGATTTGCGACGACCTCTGCGGCGTTTGCCCTTTTGTTTAGATTCATCACTAGTTCTGTCTACATCGGTTTTCATGTTTTTGGTCAGGCTCGGAAACTGAGCACTCATTTTCCCAATTAAGGTCTGCGACTTATCTTTTGAACGTCCTGTTGTTCCCTTCCTTGTTGTTGTTGTTGTTGAATCAAGGTGAGCGGCGCTGATCTGAGTGATTACTGCATGGGAATTTTTGGCGGCTTTCATCCATTGGCTCATAAACCGACTGTCTAGACTTATATGTCTCTGTTTCGAAGTTCTCGAGCCTGGCAACATTGCAGCAGAAACGCAGAGCAAATGACCGGAGAATGGCCCCATTTCCCTCTTTACAGACAATACGATAATACTTTAAATCTAAATGCTGAGAAGCAGCCCAATGCTTTTCTTATTGTTGTTTAAGAACGTTAGATAATTAGGCGTGTAGAATTTAATTGATATTAGGCTTTCTTCATGTCGGGCTTGTTTGACAATATTCATCCTGAGTTGGACCAGGCTGGTGCCATCGAGATCTTGGCTACAGATTTTCAAGATCTCGAGAGCGACAGTGACTACTATATGGCCGTTTCGCACTTGGTCAATTTTCCTGGTCAGTTTGCAAATGAAGCGTTGCTGAATTTTCTTGGCAGGGTGTCGACTGAGTCTGCTGTCCTCCTTGCTCAACGAAAAGCTGTAGAAGTTCTTGCCCGGCTGGGGGTTACGCAAGCTCAGGCGAAAATTGCCAGTTTTCTTGATAGTTCGGATATCTATATGGTCGAAAATGCTGCCTGGGCACTGGCACAAATAGGCTGTCAAGATCAAGCCGTTCATCAGCGCTTGATTCGGTTGTTGCATGATTCCACACAGAATCAACGGGTTTTAATTCAAAGTTTGTCTAAACTCTCAGTTTTTGCAGCACTTCCGACGATTACTTCCTTAATGGACCATGAAAAGTCTTCTGTGCGCGGTGCTGCAATTGCGGCCACAATTCACTTGTCAGGAGATAGGACACGTCTCGCTGATTTGGCTGATCATTTGTACGTAGCTAATCAGATGGATCGTCAGTCGGCAGTTCAAGATGTAATCGATGCTGGTGGGATTGAACTCATGTCGAGTTTGCTTCAGGCACCCATTTCACCAGCGTTTCGAATGAGAGCTGTTCGTGCTCTTGTCGACCGATCGTCAGGTGAGCAGTTGAAAAATAGTGCTCTTTCGGCTGTTGACCAGGTCCTTCGCGATGACCCCAGGCTGATCACGGTGCTTCATCACTATGGAGACCCCCTACCGACTCAGCTGCTTGTCGAAGGTCTGTTTCATCCTGATTTCAGTCGCGGCTATTTGTCGATGCAAACCCTGCTGGATCGCGATCCAGATGAAGTCTGGACCCATGTCTGGTCCAGTTGGCATAAGAAAGCCCATAACGACTATGGAGCGCACTATTTCATGATGCATCTATTTGGTCTCATAAGGAATTGGAGTCACGAGGCCCTTGCGTCTATTCACGACATCCTGTCGGATGCTATTCGAGATAGACGTCCACAATTCAGGAAATCTCCATCTGCTGCGTTGTTGTCTTTTGCTATCTTATTTCCTGGGCAGTGCGACCACTTCTTGAAAGATGGTTTGACTACCGTAATGCAACCATTTTGGGATTTCCGTTATACATCGCTTCTACTCCTTCAATCTCCCGAGTTGAGTCAAATCCGGTCTCAAAATCTTGATGTAGTCAGTAATTTGTCTCAATCGGATCCAGATTACTTTGTTCGTTGGAAAGCGCAGTCGATTCTCCAATATACATAGTGCATGTATGAGACGTCTGCGTCTGTTTTCGGTTGATCATCAGTGCTAAAATAAATTATCAGTTCAGGCTTTCTGTGAGCGATAATCAGTCTATGCCTACCATTGATTCCCTATTCGAGGATCTCAGGCATCCCAACCCTAGGATCCAAGAAGAAGCCAGTTTAATTCTTTCGGAGCACTATCAGGAAGAAGCCTTGCCCATGTTATTGGAACTATTCTGTCATCAAGATCCCAAAGTATACAGAGCAGCAGTTAAGGGAATTGGTTTTTTTGGGAGTTCTGCATTCGATCCTTTGATCGAACTTTATGCAACAACTGAGAATCAAACTGCAAGGCGTTGTTGCCCGAAAGCATTCGTTCAATTGTTCAAGAATTTTCCTGATCAACCGTTTCCTGATTCAGTCATGCAAATGTTGGAACAAGGGATTAATGACACAGATATGGTAGTCGTACAAGGAGCTCTGATGTGTCTTGGTCAAATCGGTAAGCAACAGTTCAAGTCTGAAGAGGCAATTAAACTACTAGCAAAATCCCTCAGCAGTGAAAATGTGGCTTTGATCTTTAGTGCATCTCAGGCTCTTGCTGATATCCCGCATCCCATGGCGGAGGTCGCTTTGCATGCACTTCAAGATAATAATGACGATCCGCTGATTCAGGAAGCAGCTCAGTCTGCATTGGCGCGACTTCAAAATCTACTCAATTCAAGGAGTTAAAACCTTTTCTTTATCCAGTCACTGCTTTTACTCCTTCGTAATAGCCTCCAGCGCGAAAATCAAAACGCTCAACTTTGTCCTCTTTGGTACATGTTGTTTGTGAATAATGCAGCAGTGTGCTGAATCCCTCGGGTACCATTTTTGGGCATAACCTTCCCACATCGTTGGCGAATGGGCAGAAATACACACCTGCCCACCGATTCAGGAAACGCCCTTTTATTTCATCCGAAAAGATAAACCCATGTTGATCGGCAAGCTTGAGGATTTCCTCGGGATCAGCTTCTTGAAAAAGAGCTCTGAACGGTAAATCTTCTTCCAGGACCTGAAGAAAGCGTATGAATTCAGCGCGCGACATAAAAGATCACCTACATGTTCAAATTTTATCAGCATCTATCCGCTTTTTACCAGGATCACTCAAAATGCTCCGTTAACTTTACAAGAGAGAACTTGGGGTATTTGAGGCATCCTTGGAATTTTTCAGTGCCCTTCTGTGCATTGTTTTGACCCTAACTTCTCACAAATTTCTGCTTAGTATGTTGATGGCGACATCAAATACTGCTTGAACTGACTCGTCATCTTCTGTTGACTTTGCCTTCTCTATGCTTTCTACAGAGTTAAATGCTTCAAGCTTCATCAGTGCCATCGCCGTGTTTTTTCGTACCTGAGTGTCTTTGTCGATCAGTTTCCTTGTCAGCATATGTTCAACATCTTCGGCATCACATGATTTTCCGATAAGTGTTACAGCTTCTGCTCTAACGTCTGGTGAGCAGTCATCTAAAGCTCTGAACACTCTATTTTTTGCACGATGATCGTCACTCTTTTGTATTTGATCTCCTAGGGCTGAAATTGCAGCCACGCGAACTTCAGTCACGTCTGACTCTGCAGCCTCGAGTAATGCCTCAGGTGCTTTGGCGCCGATGAAACTAAGCGCAAGATTAATCAAGCCCACCTGAAATGGTGTGCAGTCTGGATTTTTCAGGATCCCAAGTAATGAGTCCATGGCGTCGGGTCCAATCGTTGCCATTGCTCCAGCAGATGACCCGAGAACAACTGGATCACTGTCTTCTAAAAAAGCTTCGAGGAGATAAGGCAGAGCCTCCTTACTTCCAATCAAATTGAGTGTTTTAGCTGATGCTCTTCTGACGACTACATTTTGGTGTTGGCGAAGAGCTTCACAAAGAATGGGTAGAGCCTCGTCTCCTACTGCGCCAAGGCTTTTTGCAAAGGTTAGTCGTAGGGCTCCTCTAGCATCACCAAGGCCAGCAACCATTTTCTTGAGAGACTCTGCATCAGACCCTGGTTTCTCGCCATCACTTAATTTTAAACTTAGTTCGTTGGCGAGTTGAAGCGCTTCTTCTTCGGTGAGCTGACTGTCGCTGAGTGACGAGACATTAGAGAAATCCTGGAGCACTGTGGCCATCGCACAATCTTCATATCAATCTAATCGATTACGGTTGCTGTACTGTTGATTCCTTGAAGCTTTTTCGCCCACGAGCTCTTGGACAAAAAAAAGCTCCCTTTTGAAAGGGAGCTGGTCATCACACACTTGAGTGTTGAATTCTGACCATTAGACCATTTTGGGTCGGTCAGAAGTGGATTCCGAAGGGGCGGAATGCGACGTAGTCTGTCTGCTTAGGAGGCTGATGACCGCTGTACTGCTGTTGAGGCAGCTTTGGAGCAGGCTTGGTAAGTGCAACATAGTTAAATGTCACAGGTTTAATCGCGCTGCTCGCTGCTAAGGCGAGTGGTGAAACGGTGCGGCTCCGGGATCCCTGAGCGTTGTCACTAACTGCTACTTTGGTGCTGGCAAGCTCCCTCATCATGTTGAAGGAGGACGTCATCATTCCGGCATAAGAATCGGCAGTCCGCACGTATGGGACGATATCCGAACCAAAGACCTCGGCATATTCTGCCCCATCCGTCAGGCTATCGATGAGAGCATCAAATCCCTGTTCGGCCTGCAGCTTAATGCTGGCCTGAATTTCTGCCTGATTAAGTGGAGCTCGCCCTAAGAGGTGTTTGAAGTTCAGTTCGATCCCTCGCTGGGGCGCGACTGAGTGGAAGTAATTTTTTTTGTAAAAAGGAGATTTGGCCAGACCATTGACGAAGTCACGTACCGTTATTTCTCCATTCATGAGGCGTGCTTCCAGTGAGGTGCAACGCTCATTTTCCGTTGGAGGTAGGTTCCCGTAAACCTGGCGATAGCTATCGCGGATTGTGCGCTCCAACGCCGCACTATCGTTGGGGTGATACTCATCAAAGACCGAACCGAATGGACACTCACTGTGGAGTCGAGGGCCGATTCCGAGACCCATAGATGAGCAAGTGTTCCGCTTAAACTCTGCAATCGAACCTGCCACCGTTCGGGCAACAGTATTCATTCCAGCTTTGCTGGAGGTGGAATACGAAGCGGATTTGGTTCGATTTGCTGCAGACATACCTGCAGGAGTAGTTTGTGTGGTGAGCATGATGAGGATTTGGAGGTGATTGATGATGTCGAGACCTTCAAGTATTCTGATCGCTCTCGAATTGAGGCGGTACTTTACAGAACAGCGGGAGGATCCTTAGTGGTTTAATGCTTGAAACAGGTTTTACAAGTTTCTGCATTCAACCACTCGAGCAATCATCGACAATAATTGCGATAGGTTTAACTATGGCTGGCTGATTGTCTTTTGGGGGATTGGCGCCGATCGATCTAATGTCGCTATCGAGTCGTTGAGTTTCTTTCCTTCGCAGGAAGTTTTCTCGCTACTGCTAAAAAAAAGGGGGTGAGCTATTTGCTCACCCCCTGAGACGACTAGTCGTAAATACCAATCCGTTAAGGACTGATAATCAGCCCAGGGAGTTGATAACGTAGTCGAGCAGCTGGTTGTAAGCGGTCAGTGCTTGAGCACTCATGTCGCGAGGAGCGCAACCGCGGGAACGCAGGTGGGAGAAACCAGCAACGTAGGTTCCAGCGTCGATGCTGAGTGCTTTGTACACTTCCTTCTGACCGTTGATGGCTAGCTCATCCAGGGGGCCGGTGCCGCCGGTGACCAGGCAGTAGTTGATCAGGCGCAGGTAGTGAACGAAGTCACGCTTGCACTTCTCTTTGCCTTCGGTGGCGCACTTGCGGGGCTGACGGCCGGTAGCTCCGTTGGGGTACTGGTTGTACACAGCATCGACAGCTTCCTGAGCAACTTGGTCGTAGTTACCGGCCAGTTTCTCAGCAGCTTCCAGACGAGCAGCAGCACGCTGGATGGAGCCCTGGACGGACTCCATGTCGGAGGCAGAGGGGAAGCGGGAAGCGCTGTCGGCTGCGCCGACGACGGTGGTGATGACGGACTTCATGATGAAAAAGGGGGGTGTTCAGATGTGCAGAAATTCAATCTCTGGCTCAGCTGATAGCGCTGATCACCATGTCGAAATAGCTGGCAGCTTCGCCGGCGATGTTGGAGCAATCTCCAGTGGTCACAGGCATCTTTTTGGGCTGGCTGTTGGTGTTGGTGATCAGGGCACCAGCAGCGGCCTTCATGATGGCCACGGCACGGGAGGCGGAACCTGTAGGAACACCCAGTGCAGCGTAGGTTTCACGCAGTCCGTTCAGGCAGCGGTCCTGGAGAACAGAAGCATCACCAGCCAGCAGGGCGTAGGAGACGTAACGCAGAACGATCTCACCATCGCGCAGGCAAGCAGCCATCTTGCGGTTGGTGTAAACGCCACCGTTGGGGGCGGTCAGACCGGTGTTCTCGCAGCAGATGCCTGCAACGGCGTCAGAAACGATGCAGCTAGCGTTGGAAGTGATGGCGTTAACAGCGTCGAGGCGCTTGTTGCCATCGGCAATGAAGGACTTCAGAGAGGCCAGTTCGCCGCCGCCGATGAAAGAGCCGCTGGAATCGGCTGAGACAGCTGCCCTGGAGAATGCGTCGAGCATGGGTTGGGGAATACGTTGTTTGGGGAGATGCATTCCGCATCAAGATGGACAGTAACCCTGCTTTTCTTGCCTAACTCCCAGACAAGCGTGTCAGGACACACAAGTTGACAAAAGAAAAATCGGTAACACCACGACATCATTTGGCCTGGTTGTTACTGAGGAAGACACTAATCATGACAACTGTTTAAGTACCTGCCTGCAGGTCCACTTCAGTGGTAGCCAGTTAGCTGAGACTGAAAGCTCCTCTAGGAGGGGCTTCTGATCAGTCAGTCTCAATCTCAGGCAACCCCAGGCTGCTGCAATCCTCGATTTTGTGTACTGAGGGATCGTTTCGGCCAGAGCTAGGCAGATCAAGTCACTCCTTTCGGACAAGCCTTGAAGGCTGATGACTGACGTTAAGTAATAGTGAGTAACATAGTCGCTCCATAATTTTTGTTTAATTTCATTAATTAATTCCATTCTGCTTCGTTTGTCCATATTCATTAGGCTCAAAGCCCCACCGTATTGACGTGCTTCGTCTCGGTGTTGAAGATTGTTTTCGATTTCAATTGCGTCAACAGGGCAGACCCACTCTTGTCTGAGCTTTAAATGTTGTGGGTTGTCTTGCAAAAGTTGCGTTATTAATTCTGAATATTCATCAGGAACGTGACATGTTTTGTTGGGATCGACGAGCTGGAAAGCGCTTCTTGCCCGTAATGACATGGACACAGGTGCCGCAACCAGTGCCTCCAATCTTGTGACATCACCAGCATCGCCAAGGTCAATGACGGCGGATCGGCGTCGACCAGCGATGGGATCGATCAGCTGGGGAACCAGATCATCTAGACCGGAGGTCTCTTTGTGCACTCTTGCTAAATATGCTTTAGCTGCACCGCAGACGAGCGGATTCTGATCGTTCGCGAGTGGGCGTATTGCCTCTTCTGCCTTATTGATTTCCAGCCTGCAAAAGGCCTGGATGACTGCTCGCTTTTGGATATCTTCCCCATCGAGTGCCTTGATCAAGCTTCCCTGATTGCTTTCTGTTAGTGGTGCACCAATTTTTGTGATGGCGTCAACAGCGTTAATGACTGCAGCCTCATCTGTGCAAGACAGTGAGCGAAACAGAGTAGGTAATGCCCTAGTGCTTTTTCTGCGGCCTAGAGCATCAATGGCTTTTCGTCGTGTGATTCGGTCAAACAGATGTTCCGGACTTAATTCTGCTGCCTTAATGAGAACATCAAGGGATTCCTCAGTGTCGCTAGCTCCCAACCTCGTCGCAGCCATATATTTGTCGACAGGTCGATCCAATGTCTCTGGGTCGGCCAGAATCACAGACATGGCACGATCTTCTGTTAATCCTTCAACCAAGTTGTCGAAACGCTCTGCCATAATTTTATTTGGTCGGATGAATTGATGAGATTGATGAAGGCAGTCTTCGATTTCCTGAATAATTTTAGAGCGTATGCGTCAGGATTATTTGTTTATGCGCATGGAAATATTCACTTGTAAGATTCAAAAAATTTTTCAAAATTTACTCCATATCCATGTTCCGACGGCTCAGGTTGCCGTTGCTGTAATAAAATGAAAAGACTTGTTTTTGGTACTATTCGATCGGTTCGTCGCAACACGATGCCTGTGTCCCCTGAGCGTGAGCAAGCGCTCTCTGAATTCGTCGCTGCCGTTCAAGCACGGGAGGAAGTCCAATCCGAGTTAAACGAGATCACAACTCTCGATCAGCTGAAAACAATCGTCGATTCAATTGAACCAGCATTAACTGGTGCTGCATTGATACCCTACGAACAGGCAACAAGTCCACCAAAGATCACCGTTGATTCTGGTGTCCTAGACAAGAATATTCCATGGCGACTTCTGCGTTGTCCTGGGGGGCCATTGGTGCTTCAAATGATTTGTACAAGGGTCAACTTTGCTTTGTGGATTGAGAGTTGTTGAGAATGAATACTCTTCCGATTAACGAATTTATCCAGGCGGTTGTGTATGACCATTCAATCGCCACTGGTTTGAAGGCTTGTAAGACTGACCAGGATATTGTTGATTATGCAGCTTCCAAGGGATTTATTTTTTCACCAAGTGAATGGCAGCTACATCTTTCTTTGGATCGTAAGACTTTGAGTGATTCAGAATTGGCAAAGATTCTTGTCGTACCTGTTGAGCATTGGTCCTGGGCATTTCGGAAGGTTGCCTTATGGCGTGCCATGCTGATGGATGGAGTTTGATCTACAATGAGATTACCTCTATTGAGCAGTCTCTGGTATGACGGATTCCTCCTCTAACGTAAAGCAAGATTTATCTTTGGAATCATTCATTACAATGGTTCGTCAGGATCCTGATCTCAAAGCTGAAATTAAGGCAGCTCTCAATCAAGATGATGTGATCGCAATCGCTGCATCTAAGGGATATGAATTTGATTCCTTGACTATATTAAGAAGGTGGAGCAAGCACACTGACTTTACTCAGGATACCTGGATGGGATGGTTTGATGAATGAGCCTCAATTATCAAGAAGATATCTCAGAGTACCTTGTTGTTTTGCTTCCCTTTTTGGCCCAGTAGGTCACTAAAGCCTCGCCGCCGGGTCGTGGAACACTTGCAGTTGCTTGCAGGATCTTGAATGATCGTCTAGGCCCCATTGGCCAGTTTCCAACGGCTTTTACAGTTCTAATTCTCCCTCCCATGGCTCTAATGCAAGTCTCGAACTTGTCTAATTGAGTTTGATCAACAGTTTCAAAAATAAAATCACTTCCAACACAGATTAAATGTTGTGAACGTATCCACGTTTTCATTTGTTTATCATAATCAACCATTGTTCAGGTTTTAAGCTCGAGCCACTCGTTAGTGATTTCCTTTGAAAAACTTGTGATTTTTTTGAATCGCAGCATGCCGTGCTCTGATCCCCAGACTTGCGCATTGTTCTCTGGGTCAAATCCACGATCCCGACTAATCCAGGAGGTTTGATTGACTTCAACTTCACTGACGAGATAAGTCAATTTTCCGTCCCTTGGAATTAGACAACTTTTCCCGGGTTCAACATTGCCAACGTAGTGTCCAGGAGATATGGATCGGAAATGCATGGCACAGCCGCAGCGCCTCTTCAATGATTCTGAATGCAGATCGTCCAAAAGTTCGGGATTACATCCAGCGCCAGCAAGTCGGCGAGGATTATCAAAGGCAAAATTCTCCATTACAAACAAGTTCTGATCTAGTACTAGCCGATGTATCCCTTGCCGGTAGGGATCCCACGGAGCATAGTCATAGCATTGCTCAGAATAAAAACCTGGTCCTCTAAAGATGCGCCATGGTAATGGTCGAAAAAAAATTTTGATTCGTGCGAAATCCTTTGGATTTTCTTGTGCCTGATTAATGTTATCGAACGTGCCTGCAAGAGTCTTGGCAAAGTCTGCAATCGCTGAATAATTTCTCATGTATATATCTAGGCCTTGACTCGTCTGACTTCAGAGGCAAATGAAGTTTGCAGAACTCCTGAGCCTGCAGATGTCTTCAACACAGATGATCTGCACCGAACATTGTCTGAAACAAACCAGATTCTTTCCTCTGCTATTGATTGTTCATAGTGAGTTGTAAGTAAGAATGTGCCATCATCTAAGAACTGGTATGTCGACTCTGCTAATTCTGATTCGGCATACCCCACACTTCTGATCAAGATGCCAGAATAATCATTTTTTTTCAGTGGGATGATCAGGCACGAGCCTGATGAAACTTGAGATGGATCTTCGGGCTCCCAGTCACTTTCAGCTGACCATTCCATCCTGAATGGCGCGACTATGTCGGAGCTATGTCCTTGATGAGAAGTTGCGGTTGAGAGTAAATCTTGAACAGCAGAATCGTCTTTCTCGATGGATTCAATGCTTACTTCGCTAAGAACGTCTTCAAATTGTTGAAAAGCGAGAGAATGGCCAGATCTCATGGACCGCCATTGACCCACACTTTGAGCAACAAATTGCTCAATCGTCATACTTTTTAATATTGTGCTCATCCAGCGGCTGGCGATTGCTATGCATCATGTTAACCATTGAATCGATCATCATCGACATGGCCATTGGTGCAGAAGCTGCTGATTGCTGAAAAGCTGTGTTCTGAGTCGGTTGTTCTCTTGAAAATGGGCGAAGAATTGGCATTGGGAAAAACCGTTTCCGATTTGAATCTGGTGAATGTGTTCTTGAGGGTCACCTTTGTATGACCACTCGGCAATCATGACTGATTTGCCTGTCTGGATTGTGGAAAAAGCGCTAAGGATTAAGCCTTCGCAATAGAAAGGATCTTTCCGCCTTGGGACAGGATCGAGCGAATCGTTGCCGACATGGATGTCTGATTGACCACCGATTTCTGTACAGCGCGCCGATTGGCTCCAACCTGGCGGCGTGACGTCCAATTGATCGTTAAGGAGTTGGCGTTTCCGACACTCTTGCGATCAACCACGTCTGGTGAGTTGCCTGAGCACAGGCTTTGCAGCAACTTGGACTGGCGCTCAGCACTGTCGTATCCGGCGTAACCTGCATCAACAACTCTTGATCGGGTGTAGTTCAGGGTTCGTCCTCCAACCATGCTTTCTGAGGCGCGGTTGTATGGGATCTGATCGACTCCGAAGGCTGAAAGATATTCTTCGCTGTAGACATAGCTTGCTATCTCGGCTTCAAATCCTTCGTCTTGCAGCAGTCTCACGTGATTCATTAGCTCGACCTGATCATGAGGAGGTCGGCCAAGAAGGTGCTTGAAATTAAGTTCAACAAACTGATAGGGACTATTGGTCTCAAAGAACAGTTTTTTGTAGGTGTCAGACTGCGCGAGGGCCATGACAAAACCCTGGACGGTGAGATCACCATTCATGAATAGTGCCTCGATGGAGCTATTGACATCAAGCTCCATCAGGTGTCGGTTTCCGAAGACCTGGCGATACGTTTGTTGAACGACCACAGCAGCATGACTGGTATCAACGTTGGGTTGTGAAGCAAGAGTTGTGGGCTCAGTCATGATGCTGGAATGGGTTTGAAATCTATAAGGGCCGCTTCAGGCGGCGGCCCCCTATGGCAGGACTAGATCTGCTCTTACATCACCTCAGTGATGGAGACAATTTTGCCTCCACGTGCATGGATGTACTTCATTTGGCTGGACATGTCCTTGCCGGAGACGAGATAAGTGTTTCCTGCGGTGCGCTGACGTGACCGAGCTGCCTGGGTTGCTACGACAATCCGGAAGCGCTTCTTCGTGGGATCAGGAGCGCCTGACTGTGTCCCAGTTCGGTTAATTCGGGTGGTCGTAGCACTCCATCCACTGGGAACCATTCCCGTGGCAACGGAGGAGACAAGAGATGAGCTGCTCAGGACCGTGTCACTAGCTGCGAAGCCTTCTGCCAGGCTGAGATGTCGATTGAAGGCAACCTGGGAGCGGCCGTTTTCGGTAAGGATCCTGGCGTATGGAATGGTGTCTTCACCAAAGATGCTCTGATACTCCACGCTGTCGACGTAGCTGCAGATTTCAGCTTCATAACCACCTTCGGCGAGGATCTTGGTGTGTTCGCTGATCTCCGCTTGAGACTGTGGGGCTCTACCGAGGAAATGTTTGAAGTTCAGCTCGATGAATCGATAAGGAGCGTTGGTTTCGAAGAATCGCCGCTTGTATTCAGCTGAAAGGCCGACAGCCCGCACAAATTCACGGGTGCTCAAATAACCATCAATGAACTTGCTTTCTGCCGACAGAGCGCGTTCAAACTCCATCAGGTGGGGGTTACCCATGACCTGTTTGTATGCAGAGCGAATCAGGGCATTGAGCTGATCCGGGCTGTCTCCTGGGCAACGCTGAAATGTTTCCTGCTCACGCTGACCAAGACCGAAGGTGACGTATGCGTCGCCGCGAAGCGGAGCGGAGTCATTACCACTGGTGATGCCAGGAGCTTTGCTGCTGAAACGACCAGAAGTGAAGCTTGCGGAGGGACGCACGCCCACGACCTGACTCGGGACGCTGATCCGAGGAGCGATGCCGGAGGCCAGGCTTCTGGTTAGCGCTGGGCTTCCTCCACGGGCACTATCACTGCCGGCGAAACTCTTCTCGAGAGCTGCCAGCATCGGGAATGCAGCAGTCGAGAGGTCTGCAGGAGAACTCCAAGAGCGGGCATAAGGCACAACATCGCTTCCAAATACCTCGAGGTATTCAGCTGAATCGACGATGCTGTCGATGAGGGCTCCCTGCCCCTGCTCTGCCTGCAGGGTGATCATGGCAGAAATCTCAGCCTGAGTTTCCGGAGCGCGCCCTAGAAGATGTTTGACATTCAGTTCAACACCCCGCTGTGGAGCAACGCTGTTGAAGAACCGGCTCTTGTAGAAGCTTGACTTTGCCAGACCTCTAATGAAATCACGCACGGTCAGACGGCCGTCCCTGAGCTGAGCCTCAAGTTCTGTGCACCGCTCAAAATTCATGACATGAGCGTTCCCGAAGACCTGTCGGTACGACGCTGAAATGACTGTCTCTAGAGCACCATTGTCCTCCGGGCTATAGCATTCGCTTGTGACACGGTGAGGGCAGTCGGCGTGACTACGGGGCCCCACCCCGATCGCCATTTGATCGCAGGATTGCTTCTTGAACTCCCCAATAGTCAGGGCCGGCTTCTGACCAGCTTGGCCTTTGCGCTGGAAGCTGACTGGATCTCCCCACTTCGTGGTTGCTCCAAAGCCGAGTGATGTTTGATTGCTGGCCATTGTTCAGGTGAGATTTTGAAGTGGTCTGGTGTACGTGATTTCAGTGAGGGGAGCTTCAAGTCACCGGTGTGATGCTGGCGATCTTTCCTCCTTCGCGGTGGATGCGTTTGAACTGCTCCGAGAGCTTGTCGAACGGCACGTAGAAGACCCGGTTGCTGCGGGTGTACCGGGAGATCCGACGAACGTTGTTGGCGCTGTAGGCGGTGACCTCCACGCGATACGTGAGGCCTTGCTCGCCTGCGCCGACCCCCAGGCGAGTTGGTGCATCCTGCAGATTTGGGGAAGGACGGAAGCTCCATCCCAAGGCCTCGGTTGAAGACGGTGGGACCACGGGGATGGCTCGGTTCTGGTACGCAGAACCACCGAGCTTGCTGCTGATGCCAGCGAGGTCTCCTTTCAGACTGCTGCTGCTATTGCCTCGCAACAGTTGAAAGCTCCAGGTGAATTCCTGCATGGTTCCACAGCTTTCGGTTTTCCAACCCCGTTGAAAGGGCACCGTCCATTCCCCGAAAGCGTTTTGATACTCATCAGAGTCCACGAAGCTGTCGATGTCGGCGTCGTACCCACTGTTGTCAAGCCGCTCAGAATGACCACGCATTTCCTCAAAGTCGGCGGGCGCGCGACCCAGTAGGTGGCGGAAGGCCAACTCGATATAGCGGTAACGTGCGCAGCTTTCAAAGAAGCGGCTGCGATACAGGTCGCTCTTGCCTATTCGGCGAACCAGGTCACGGACGCTGATCTCTCCAAGCTTGAACTGAGATTCAGCGACAACCTGACGCTCGCTGTCCATGACATAAGCATTGCCAAGAACCTGCTTGTACACCGCCCGAATGATCTGCTCTTTTCGGGCATCGTCATCGCCAGGGATCAGCTCGAATGGTGCCTCACTCTCTTCCGAGAAGCGTTCGACCCCTAGAAGTGAGGCAGGTCCAAAGGGCATGGATGCTCTGACGTTTCGCCATGCAATGCTCCGTCAGAAGCGTTCTGACAGAACGTGTTCTTTATAAACCTCAATCAAGTGTGTTCATGTGTTGCGTGGAGTGACCCTTTTGCCAAATTCCCTCGCCCCCAAGCAGTTGTGGGTTAAGGCTTTGAGGCTGTATGTGGGCAGGCCGGGGCTAATCGGCTCTAGCAGCCCGTAATGATTCAAGGCTGTTCCGCGTTGTGGAGCGTGTTAAGGGGTTCCAGCAATCGAGTTCTTCAACTGATCGGGACAACAGAGCATCGATCTGAGCGCCCAGCCCTGTGCAGAGGGAAAAATCGGCGCCTCTTATCGACTCGACTGTTTCTAGAACAGCTCCTTCCAAGTCAGCGCCGCGAAGATCAGCCATGTCGAGTTCGCAGGTGCCGAATCGTGTCCCGCGGCACATTGCTCCCCGCATGGTGGACGACCGGAGATCTGAACCGGCCAGTGAAACTCCATCAAGTATCGCTCCGCTTAAGTCAGCTCCACTCAGATAGCTGCCAAGCAGCATGCTTCCCCGCAGATCCATGCCTCGCAGGTCGGAGCTGTTGAGATAGACACCGTTGAGCTTGGCGCCGGGCCCCACAGCTCCACTGTTGCTCAAGTCGAAACCAACAGGTACGACGGTTTGGTTGTCGTAGCGAGCTAGGCGGAGATCAGCGCCATCAAGTTGGCAATGACTGAGATCTGTGCCTCGTAAATTGCAGCGACAAAGCTTTGCTCCGCGTAAATCGAGCTCGCCCAGCTCGATCCCGTGCCAATCAGCACCTCTTGCATCAACGGGTACTAGAGGTGAACCGTTTGGTGAGAGCTTTTCCGGTGCCGTCCACTCACGCAGGTTGAGGGGTGCAGATCCGGTGGTGGACATGTCAACTTTTCGCCATTGCCAAAGCGATCGTAAGGACCACCCGACCCAGTTCAAATCCTCCTACCAGGGCAAGTCCAAGCCATATCCTTAGCGCGAAGGCCGGAGGCTGGCCGTTGACCCAGACCGCGGAGGTCTCCAGCTGTTGCATCTGAGCGGCTTGATCGCTTGGGGCCCGATCCTGCAGTGCATCCCGCCAATCGGCCCCGTAGCGCGGGAACTGTTGGTAGATCGGCGTTTCACCGAGGGCCCGTCCGGGGAGCCGCCTCGATCGTTGCTGCGGCACGAGGTCATAGCCGAAGCTGTCCATGTACTCGCTGCTGTCCAGCAGGGCATCAACGAATGCTGTGAAACCCTTCTCCCCGACCACAATAGACCAGGCTCGCCGTTCGGCATCGCTATGGACGGGTCGACCGAGAACACGGCCCACGACCTGATCCACCATCCGATAGTTCGAGTTGCACTGGTAGTACCCCTGCTGGAACCTCTTGGAGAGCAGAAGGCCGCGGATGAAATCGCGAACAGTGATGTTGCTGCTGCGCAGTTGGGATTCCAGGAATGGTTCGCGATCGCTTCGCATGGCATGGAAAAACACCTGCAGGTAGGCCTGCTCGATCAGGCGGTCCATCTCGGCCCGAGTGCTTTCATCTCCGGCGGCAGACGTTCCGTAGAGCGGGCTCTGGACGGTGCTGTTGTCACCGGCCAGGTTGCTGACGCGACTGTTCTGTGCACTGAGCGGATATCCGAGGGGCGGAAGGGCCATGCGCGTGCCGTGAGTGGAAATGCCTAGAGGCTGATCCTCTCGTGGCCCGAAGGAGTCTTTTTTTTCTCTTATCAGCTCTTAACTGCAGTTTTATTGAGCTGCTCGATCAGGTGTTGGAAGCAGGCGTTGATGAGCTCCTGATCTGCTCCTCGCTCAAACTCCTGCGCTGCAAGCACTTTGAGCTGCATGAGGGCGATATTCAGGCCCTCCGTTGGCACGCCCATCAGCTGATACAACTCACGAAGGGCTGCCATGCCAGTGGGGTTTGTGAAGTTGCTTCGCTGGCAGGCCACGGCATAAACGATCACGCGCAGAAAGTGCCAGCAGTCCCGCCAGCAGGCATCGGCCCGTTCGCCGGGGAACAGGGCTCCGCCGGGCTGCACGAGCTGTGGTTGTTGCTCCAGCAGGTGGCATCTGGCCTGGTTCACCAGGTCATCCGCATGGTTTTGGAGCCTTCGGGGCAGTGACGCATCCTGTCCAGAGGCTGCGCAGAGGCTCAGCAGTTCCTCCTGGCTGAGTTGGCGACGCTCCTGATCTGCTGCCCCAATGATCTGGCGCGCTTCTTCATGCAAAGAGTGGTCGCCGCTGAGGCCTTGCACTTGAGCGCTGCGAATCAGCTCTGCCAAGTCAGGGATGTCAGCCATCAAGGCTGGATGGCGGCGACAGGGGTGGCAATGAGCCAGCCATGACGTTCCAGATAAAAGGCCCACACCAGGTCGTCACCAAGCCCCGGGCAACGATCGACAGCGGCCTTGGTCAGAGGCTCAGGGATGCCAAGTTGTTGCAACAACAGAGCTGCTGCGGTGGGGCTGTTGGCGCTGGCTCTGCGAATGGCTGAACCCACCACCCAGGTGAGTCGGGTGTCCTTCAGTTCACCGCCGCTTTCTTCGCAGGCGAGCAACAGTTGGGTGCTTTGGGTTGCGTTCTGCTGCTCCAGCGTCTCTTGCCAGAGCTCGATGTTCTCGTCGCGCAGGTTGATGCGGAAACATCCTTCGCCGATGGGCAGATCCAGTTCACCACTAGCCCCGGCCTGATCCTGTAACACTTCGATTCTCGGATCAGCAAGCGCGCTCATCGAGAACAGGCCTCATCGCATCAACGTAACCAGTGTTCCTTAAAACAATCACCGCAGCCTGGTTGGCGGGTGATTCGACATGCACGGGTGAAGGGATCTGCTGTCTGTGATCAGCCTGGGTGCACGGGGGGATGGGGGGCGTCCTTGGACGCTGCTTTCCGTTTCATCAGTCCTGTGAAGGTGGCCAGCCCAAACATCGCGAGCAGAGCCAAGCCCAGGGTGAGGCTGGCGCCCTGGGCCACACCCGCGCCTACGGCCACGAGGATCGAATCACTGATCAACACGCTGATTAGCAGCGCTGGCGCGAACACCCGCCAATGGGTGCGGCTGATGCCGATGGCATAGCTGAGGAAATCAAACAGACCGGTCATCAGCAGGCCCGTCATCAAAAAGAAGTTGCCCTCCAGCTGGTTCTTGCTGAAGCCATCGATGCGTTTCATCGCGCTGGCCCCCACCAGACGGCTCACCGGACCACGACCCCAGCGACGGGCGATGAAAAATGCCGTGCTGCAGAACACCAGATCCGAGAGGGTGATCGTGAGGTATCCGGTTTGGAAGCCCAGCAGGGAACCTGCCAGCAGCGAATAGATCGAGCTCGGCAGGGCCGGAAGAATGATGCTCACGCCCCGCAGTAGAAACAGGCCGAGCGGCGCCCAGAACCCCATCCCTTTCACGGCGTCCTGAAGCGGTGCAATGCCGTAGCGCTGCAGCAGCACGACGACAACGATGAATGCCGCCACCCAGGCGCTGATCTTCAGCACCTTGCTCAGCCTGGACATCAACACCCGCGTTCTTGGGTCAGGAATTTAAGCCAGCTTCCTGCGATCAGTCGCCTGTCAGGCAGCCCGTGGACAGCCGCTTCAGCATCGATACCATCAGCGAAATTTCTCAACACGAGGCCAGCCCGGTGACCACCTCCTCCCCGCGCACCGCGTTCGAGCGGCAGTTGTGCACCCATCTGCTGAACCTCAGTGAAGTGGCCGAGACACTGGCTGATCGTGTGATGGCCCTGGAGGCGAGGCTGGCTGAAGTGGAGAAGAGCCAGATCGCCGATGACGATCAAGACGCCATCAGTGATGACGCTGGCGAGTTGCTGTCAGCCAGTGAGGAGAAGGTGCGCCTGCTCCGAGATCGTCTGGCTCCGGCGCAGGTGGTTGCTCTCCACGCTGAGGACACATCCCCATCGGAACCTCAAGGTGATCTCGACGAGGCGATCGAAGACGAGCGGGTGGAAGACGAAGCGGTCAGTGACGACGCTGAGGGTGACACCGAGTACGTCGATGACCCGCAGATCGACTTGCTCTCCGCTTGATCGCTTCAGCTCAGCTCCAGTAGGCGGATCCGGAAGGCAGCAACCTGTCTGGCCATCTCGGGCGAGCTGATCAGAAAGGGATGATCTGCCATGGCCGCGAACACGGCTTCCAGGTGGTCGACGTGACTCACATCACCGTTGCCCCTTGATCGCAACTGCTTCCAGGTGCGATCAAACACCATCGCAAAGCTGTCGGCGTTATCGAACACCCGATCCGTGCCTGCATCAGGTGAGATGAATGACACGACAGATTTAGCATCAAAAGATGCCAGGACCCAGATTTGAACTGGGGACACGGCGATTTTCAGTCGCCTGCTCTACCAACTGAGCTATCCCGGCACGTCGCCTACGCGACACGAACACTTTAAATCACCGCCGGAGGCGACGGATGGGGGTGCGCCCCAAACAGATCAAGCCGCAGACCTGATGACCGGCATCCAGCAGGGCTTGTCTCGCTGCCAGGGCTGTGCCCCCTGTGGTAAGAATGTCATCCACCAGCCAGACCTCCATGGCTTGTAGATGGGCGCTGACCTTGAAGGCACCGCTGAGGTTCGACAACCTCTGCTGACGGTTCAGGTGATGTTGGCCGGCGCTGGCCCGGGTGCGCTCCAGCAGATCGGTTCGGACCTGGCCCAGGGTTGTGGCAATCAAGCCCGGCAGGGGGTTAGCCCGCCGGCGTTTCCAGCTGGGGATAGGAACGAGCACGGCTGGATACGGCATCGGCAGGGTTGCTCGCAGGCAACCGATCAGGGCCGACAACTGACGATCGTCAGGACGGCGTTTAAGTCGCAGCAGCAGGGTGCGGAAAGCACCGTCGTAATACGAGAGGCCATGCCATGGCAGCGGTGCCGATCCGTAAAGACCACCTTTTTTGAGCTGAAACCGGTCATGGCATGGCGGGCAGATCGGGTCTGCCTCAGTGTCCGGACAGAGGGGGAATCGGCAGAGCCGGCAGGTGGGCTGAATCAGCAGCTGTCGGCCCAGCTTCAGCAGTTGGTGGTACAACGATCAAGCAAGGCTGCTGGAAGGATTCCCCTCAGGCGTCCTGTTTGGGCATGGCACGAAGCATCGCCACAAGGGTGCGATGGGCGTCCTCGCTGTCGGTGAGGGTGTGATCGAAGGGAATGCGCAGTGGCTGTCCGTCCACCTTCAGCTCCATGTCTGTTGCTGAGACAGCCACCATTTCGGCGGCCGATGCTGCATCCACTCCGCCGTAGTGGTGGGCGTAGGCCAAAACGGCCTCAGCGTGATCCTCATTCATGTGTTTGCAGATCCGAGCGCTGACGGCAGGAGTCAAAGGATCAGAAGGCATTTTGCTGCTAAGGAGGAAATTGCTGGAGTTAGCTCAAGCGTTGCCACAGCAGTGAGCCGAAGCGAACAGCACTAAAGCCGACGTAGCAAGACAACACTACAAACAAAAAAATAGAAAGAATTTCTTGGAGTTTTTTAGTCATAACTGATTTGACTTCGAAAACGTAGGACTTGCGTGTCGCAAGTCCTACGTTTGGTCAGCCTGGATTTTGGTGGTTTATGTTGATTAGTTCCAGGATTTTGCTGTTTTGGATTGGTACATTCTGAGGAATGCCGCAGAGGTGGGATCGCTTGTTGCTTTGGAATAAGAGAAGCCACTGACTTCATATTTGTTGCCAGCCTCGCTCAGGCTACGTGCATTGCTGAACTCAACAACCAGTTGGCTCCGTCGCTCAACAATAGTGTCTGAGCTTGCATTGCCAGGAGTGACGCGAGCAAGGTTGGCAAAAGTTGAACAATAGGCGCGTGCTTCTGATGTCCATGCACGCAGGTATGGAACTGTGTCTGTTCCGAAAACCTCTAGGTATTCCCCAGATCGTGTGATCTGATCGATGAACGCATTAAAGCCTTTGGATGCGATAAGGCTTATGGCAGCACTTACTTCTACTTGATTGATCGGCGGCCGACCGAGAAGGTGCTTGTAGTTCAGCTCGATGCCGCGGATTGGCGAAACTTTCGAAAAGTAGTTTTCCCTGTAGAGATCACTCTTTGCAAGTCCCGCCACGAAATCTCTGACGCTTATCTCGCCATTCTTTAGTTGCGATTCAAGTTCGATGCATTTCTGACTGATCGTTGGTCCAAGATTCCCGAGTACCTGCCGATATGCCGCTTCGATTGCCACCTCAAGAGCTTCGTTCCCTGTTGCAGCATATTGATCATTAACACTGCTAAAAGGACATTCGCTGTGAACTCTGGGGCCGATTCCAATCCCCATCGCTGAGCAAAGATTCTCTTTGTACTCGTTTTGTGAGGATGCAGCCAGGCCTTTGCGCGATATCAAACCCCCCTGGGTTTGTTCGGCTCGGTAGCGATTGATTGCAGTGTTCTGTTTGGGTTTGGAGGCGTTGTTGGCGGAGAATGAAATCCGGCCAAGATTCGTGAAGTCGCGGGTCGGCTTGATGGCGATCATTTCTGATTTGTATTGAGATTGATATCGGAGAGGATAAAGCTATGAACTGAGAAACCAGTTCAATTCAGCCAGCTTGCAACAAAATGTTTGCCTTTATGGACTGAGAATTGCATTTGATAACTCGGTAATGAATGTATGGCGAAAATCTTATGACTTGTTCATCTTGTACTCGGTCTGCCGCTGCCGACTCAGGGCCAGCAGGGCAACACCTGCGGCCGGTGGTTGGTTGCAACTCACCACGGGAAGGCCAAGCCGCCGCTGCCGGATCTTGCGCCACTGGGGGTTTCGGGCACCACCGCCGAGGCTGATCACCCGTTGCGGTGGATCCGCCCCGAGTTCCGTCAGTCGCTCCCAACCCTTGGCCTCAATCTCCGCCAGACCTTCCAGCAGCCCATGCAGAAACAGGGCATCACTCACAGGCCGTGGCTCCAGCACCGGCTCGAGGTTGGGATCGTCCACGGGAAATCGCTCGCCATGGGCCGGAAGGGGCTGGTAACTCAGGCCGCTGTCTTGGTCTGGGTCGATCTGGCGGCTGAGTTCCGCCAGCTCAGCATCGGTGAAATAACGCCGCAGCACGCCGGCCCCAGCGTTGGAAGCCCCGCCACACAACCATCGCTGCCCGATCCGATGCCGCGTGATGCCGGCTCCTTGGATCGGTACTGGCGTGAATCGCTTCATCACCAGAGTGGTGCCCAGCACGGTGATCCCGTCGTTGTCGCCGGGGTTCGCGGCCAACACCGCCGCGTTGGAATCGGTTGTACCGGCCACCACGAGCAGATCCTCCGGCACGCCAAGATTCCTGGCCTGATCGATTGCGATGCGTCCCAGCACGGAACCGCTTGGCTTCACCTCAGGCAAGGCCGAACTCCAGGACTGATCAGCGATGCAGCCCTGCCAGGTGGCTTGCTCAAGGTCCCATCCAAGCTTGAGGTTGTTGCCCTCTTCGCCCCATTGCCAGTTCTGCAGGAACCAACCGCTGATCCAGTCGGCTTGATGTCGCAGGCGATCAATGTGGCCATGGTGGTTCAGCAACTGCAGGGCTCGCGCCAAGCTGCCGCTGCTGCTGGATGCCGCGCAGCCATCTGGCACCAGCCGTTTGAGTGCACTGTTCTGCTCGGGGAACGCTGTGGCGTAGCTCAGTGCAGGCCCCATGGGGGTGCCATCCTCCCGACAAGCCAGAAGCGTGCCCGAGGTGCCATCGACCGCAACAGCGGCCAGTTGACCTCTGATCTGAGCGGGCAAATGGGTGATCAAGTCGCGGCACGCCTCAGCCCAGTCCAAGGGGGCTGTTAATCCCGTGGCGTACTCAGCGGACGACGAATGAATCAGCGTGCCCTGCTGATTCAGCACCGCAATGCGAACACCGCTGGTGCCCAGGTCGATGCCGAGCGCCAGCGATGTTTCAACGTTCACGTCAAACCGTGGCGCCCTGCTTGATGCGCTTGGCTTCTGCCTTCACCAGCTCTTCGCTCTTGGCGGCCACATCCTCCCAGGGGGCTTTGAGGTCGTTGCGACCGAAGTGGCCGTAGGCGGCTGTGTCTTGGTAGAAGCGACCACCGCGCTGCTGGGGCAGGTTGCGCAGTCCGAAGGTTTCGATGATGGCGCCGGGGCGCAGGTCGAAATGCTCCTGCACCAGTTCGGTGAGCTCGGCATTCGACACCTTCCCAGTCCCGAAGGATTCCACCAGGATCGAGACGGGTTTGGCCACGCCGATCGCATAACTCAGCTGCACCTCCGCCCGTTCGGCGAGTCCGGTTGCAACAAGGCACTTGGCCACGTAGCGCGCTGCGTAGGCGGCGGAGCGATCCACTTTGGTGGGGTCTTTCCCGGAGAAGGCACCACCACCGTGGCGGGCATAGCCGCCGTAGGTGTCCACGATGATCTTGCGGCCCGTGAGACCCGCATCGCCCTGGGGACCACCCACCACAAACTTGCCGGTGGGGTTCACCAGATATTTGGTCGCTTCGCGGGAAGGCTTGAGTTCGAGGTCGGCCGTCGCCGGCTCCACCACGTGGGTCCAGAGGTCTTCGGTGATGCGTTCCCGGATGCCCTGCTCATCGCTGATTCCATTCACTTCAGCGGTGTGCTGGGTGGAGATCAGGATCGTGTCAATGGCAACGGGCTTGTCGTTTTCATAGACAACACTCACCTGGGTCTTGCCATCAGGAAGCAGGTAATCCAGGGAGCCGTTGTGGCGCACCTCGGCCAGCCGACGCGCCAATCTGTGAGCCAGACTGATGGGCAGGGGCATCAGTTCGGGCGTCTCGTTGCAGGCGTAGCCGAACATGATTCCCTGGTCACCGGCACCCACCAGGTCCAGAGGGTCGCCAGCGTGGTCATCGGCCTCATTGACCCCCTGGGCGATGTCAGGAGATTGCTGGTCGAGAGCGACCAACACCGCGCAGCTGTTGGCATCGAAGCCACCGGCCCGGGCGCCGCTGTAACCGATTTCCTTGATGACGTTGCGCACCAGGTGGATGAAGTCCACCTGGGCTTTGGAGGTCACCTCACCGGTGATCATGCATAAGCCTGTATTCACCACGGTTTCACAGGCCACGCGGCTGGCGGGATCCTGGGCCAGCAAGGCATCGAGCACCGCATCACTGACCTGGTCGCAGATCTTGTCGGGATGTCCTTCCGTAACCGACTCTGAGGTGAAGACGTAACGGCTCATACAGAAGAGATCGATGGCCAGACTCTACGGGGTGGTGATCAGTCCAATCTCATCCCAATCCGTCAGTCGGTGGGTGGCGGAGGGGAGTTCCGGTTGCTTTGCCCAGCCTCCGAGGTAGCCGATCACACAACCGATCCCAGCCGTTCGAGCCATCGATAAATCGGTCTCGGCATCACCGATCAGGGCACAACGCTCGGGCGTGAGATTCAGCCTCTGGCAGAGCTGGTGCACAGCCGCGGGGTCTGGCTTGCGGGGCTGATCGTCGGCACTCCAGCAATCGCTGAATCGATCGGACAAGCCGTGATGGTTGAGAAACGACTGAATGCCCGAGCGCGTGTCATTGCTGATGACAGCCAGCTGAATGCCAGCGTCGTGCAACCGTTGCAGCAAACGGTCGGCATGGGGAAGCAGAGGACTGGGGGAAGGACTGGTGCTGTGTCTCTGATCCACCAGTTCGAAACACCGTTCGCTCAGCTCCAGGGCTTGGGGCCAGCCGCACCCCAGCAGGCAAAACACGGTGGCCATCGAAATCATGTTGTCCTGCCGGGCTGCCACGGCCAGGGTGCCGGCGGGATGCAGCCCCCCGTTCTCCAGTCCGAAGGCGCGGCTGAGCAGAGGACGCAGGTCGGGATTTGGGGATTGCCCGGTTGCGCTCCAGAGATCCAGAGCTGTTCTGATCCGAGCTTCAGCCAGCTCCTGCAGATGGGGCTCGCTGTGGGAAAGGGTGCCGTCCTTGTCGAACAGCACCCCGTCGTAATTGCCGATGGGAGCACCCCTCAGCATCAATGTCGCCATGGCGAATCAGATCATCATTGAGCTGATCGGATCCTCGCCCTCCTCGGCCTGCTCCAGGAGCATCTGCTTGTAACGGGCGGCCATTTCCTCGGCCTTGTCGAACACCTTCTGCGGATCGGTGAGCATGTCGCCGGGTTCCGGTTCCAGAGCCTTGGTGGAGAGGGAGATCCGGCCGCGCTCGGCGTCGAGATCGATGATCATCACCTTCATCTGATCATTCACGTTGAGCACCGAGTGCGGGGTCTCGATGTGTTCGTGGCTGATCTCCGAGATGTGCAGCAGGCCGCTGACGCCGCCGATATCGATGAAGGCGCCGTAGGGCTTGATGCCGCGGACGGTGCCCACCACCACTTCGCCCACCTCGAGGCGATTCATCTTGCGCTCCACGAGAGCCCGGCGATGGCTCAGCACCAGACGGTTGCGCTCTTCGTCCACCTCAAGGAACTTGAGTGGCAGGAAGTCAGCCACCAGCTCTTCCTTCGGTTTGCGGGTGCTGATGTGGGAGCCGGGGATGAAGCCTCTCAGGCCTTCCACCCGAACCAGGGCACCACCGCGGTTGGTGGCAAACACCTCGGAGTAGATGGTGGCGTCCTCCTTCTGCAGCTGGCGCACCCGTTCCCAGGCGCGCTGGTATTCGATGCGGCGCACCGAAAGAGCGAGCTGTCCGTCCTCGTTTTCTTCACTCATGATGAAGAATTCGCGGATCTCGCCGGGCTGGAGCACATCGCTCAAACCTTCCACCCGGTTGATCGACACCTCTTGCACAGGCATGAAGGCAGCCGTCTTGGCGCCGATATCGATCATCGCGCCCTTGGATTCCAGGGCGAAAACGGTGCCGTTGACGATGTCGCCAGGCTTGAAGTTGTAGTCGTACTTGCTGAGCAGCGCTGCGAATTCATCGATGGTGAATCCGGCGTCATCGAGATTTCGACTGCTGGCTCGGCTGCCCGGATCATCAGCGGTGGGAACCTCCTCGGGGATGCCGAGATCCTCAGCAGCCTCAAAGGCTTCATCAACGCTGGCGACAGCTGCGGTGGCGTCCTGGCTGACCTCTTCGGTCGCTGCGGTTTGAACGTCCTGAAGCTGCTCTTCAGTGGGAGTCGCGGACATGGGGGTTTGGCGGTCTACCTCATGCGGGTAGTACGAGTGGATCGCATGAACCGCCCGCCGACGGTTCAAGGAGAGCTATGGATCCTACAGATCGATGGGGCCTTATCCCACGGCCGCCAGATGCCCTGGCCCTGGTTTTTGGTTCATGGTTTCAAGGGTTGAGACAAAGTCGTCAATCCCCCGGAACTGGCGATAAACGGAAGCGAAGCGGATGTAAGCCACTTCACTCATCTGTTTGAGTTCCACCAGCACCAGCTCGCCGATTTCGGCGCTGCTCACTTCGCGACCGCTGCGCTGTTGAAGCTTGAGTTCGAGCTCTTCCACAAGAGTTTCAAGCCGTGAGGCATCCAAGCCCGTTTTCTCGCACGCTCGGTTGAGGCCGTGAAGAAGCTTGCTGCGGCTGAAAATCTCCCGGTTGCCGTTGCGCTTGATCACTGTGATGGGAACGGTTTCCACTCTCTCGTAGGTGGTGAACCGAAACTCACAGTTCAAGCATTCACGTCGCCGACGCACACTTCTTCCGCCATCAGCTGCCCGCGATTCGAGCACACGGCTATCCGTGTTTTGGCAAGAAGGGCACTGCAAGCCGGAAACAGTTGGTAGACACTGTCAACTTTAATCATTGAATTGACCCTTGAAAAGGGTGGTGATGCCTGGTCTTTCGCGCCTCCGTGAATGACTTCTTTGAATGCCGGTGGTGAATTGAAAGGGCAAGGATGAACGATCACAAAAAAACCCCGCCATGGCGGGGTTTTTTGGGAATGGATCACTTACCGATTTTCGGGGGATCGCGGAACGCAATTGCGAAAAACAAGGTGGCAATCGCAAGGGTGAGGATGAGGACGTAAGCGAAGCTTTCCATCGAGGGTCTCCTGAGGGGCGATCAGTTGAGGGGTGTTCCAGCAGGAGGAACGTAACCCTCGGGCAAACGGCGGGTCGTTTTGTCGCCGAGTTTGGCGAACAGTCCGAACTCCACCTGGTCGCCGAGATCGGGGTCGATACCGGCGAACACGTCGCGGTACAAGGTGCGAGCACCGTGCCAGATGTGGCCGAAGAAGAACAGCAGCGCGAAGGTGGCGTGGCCGAAGGTGAACCAACCACGGGGTGAGCTGCGGAAGACGCCGTCAGAGCCGTAGGTCTCGCGATCGAAGTCGAAACCTTCACCCAGCTGAGCCTTACGCGCCAGACGCTTCACGTCCGCAGGGTCAGTGAAGGACTGGCCGTCCAGAGCACCACCGAACACCTGAGCCGTGACGCCCTGTTGCTCGAAGGAATATTTGGCTTCAGCCCGGCGGTAGGGAATGTCGGCACGAACAACACCTTGTTCGTCCTGGAGGACGACGGGGAAGTTCTCGAAGAAGTTGGGCAGGCGGCGAACTTCCAGTTCACGCCCTTCCTTGTCGGTGAAGACGATATGGCCCACCCAGGAGGTGGCGAGTCCATCGCCATTCACCATAGGGCCGACACGGAACAGACCACCTTTGGCAGGGCTGTTGCCGACGTAGTCATAGAAGGCCAGCTTTTCAGGAATGGACTCATAGGCCTCCTGTCGGGTCGCACCGTCATCCATCGCGGTCTGGACACGACGGTTGATTTCAGTCTTGAAGTAGCTCTGATCCCACTGATATCGGGTGGGACCGAACAACTCAACGGGCGTTGCAGCGGCGCCGTACCACATGGTTCCAGCGACGATGAACGCCGCGAAGAACACTGCTGCGATGGCACTGGCCAGCACGGTTTCGATGTTGCCCATCCGCAGTGCTTTGTAAAGGCGCTCGGGAGGACGTGTGGTGATGTGGAAAATGCCGGCAATGATTCCGACGATTCCAGCGGCGATGTGGTGGGCAACGATGCCACCGGGATTGAACGGGTTGAAGCCTTCAGGACCCCAAGACGGTTGAACAGCCTCAAGGTGACCCGTTATTCCGTAGGGGTCTGAGACCCACATGCCCGGTCCGAAGACACCGGTGAGATGGAAAGCGCCGAATCCGAAGCAGCCCAGTCCCGCGAGGAGGAGGTGGATGCCGAAGATCTTGGGGAGGTCAAGGGCTGGTTCCCCGGTCCGGGGGTCCTGCCAGATTTCCAGGTCCCAGTAAGTCCAGTGCCAGATGGCGGCCAGCATGAGCAGGCCGGAAAACACGATGTGAGCTGCAGCGACACCCTCGAAGCTCCAGAAGCCGGGATCAACGCCGGTTTCACCGGTAATGCTCCAACCGCCCCAGCTGCCGGTCACGCCAAGACGTGACATGAACGGCATCACGAACATGCCCTGACGCCACATGGGGTTCAGGACGGGATCGGACGGGTCAAAAATCGCAAGTTCGTACAGAGCCATGGAGCCGGCCCAGCCGGCAACAAGGGCTGTATGCATGAGGTGCACGGCCAGAAGGCGGCCCGGGTCGTTGATGACGACGGTGTGCACCCGATACCAGGGCAATCCCATGGGTCAGGTTCGGGGGACAAGACCGCGTAGGGACGCAGTCAGACGTTGCGATCGTAAGGGGTTCGTCCCTGTCAACGGCTGGAGGCCGAATGAGCTGAAACGTGCGGTGACATGAATGGAGCCGATCACCTGTTCACAAAACGCAACTCTTGGTCGCATAGTGGGCACACCTTTGGCGACATCTCCCCTCCAATGCCGGTGATCCGTTTTGTCCGAGAAGGTCGCGATGTCGAGTGTTATCCCGGCGAAAACCTGAGGGAAGTGGCCCTACGCGAGGGAATTGAGCTCTACGGACTCAAGGGGCAGTTGGGAAATTGTGGCGGCTGTGGTCAGTGCATCACCTGTTTCGTCTCCGTCATGGACGAAGCAGGGCAAGAGGCTCTGACAGCTCGCACCCCCGTTGAGGACAGCAAGCTGCGTCGGCGTCCTGAGGATTGGCGCCTTGCCTGTCAGGCCCTGGTGGAGACGTCGGTCATGGTGCTGACCCGCCCTCAGGTGCGTCTGCCCGATGCCGACAACCGCTTGAAGGCAGCGCGTCAGGCACCGCTTCCAACGGGACCCGTCGCCTGGCCGGCTCCCCCGGAAGCTGAAGAACTAACTGAAGAGGACAAAGAGGCTGCAACTACCGATGACGAGGGCTGAGGTGTCTCGGTCGTTGGCCTTGGGCCGGTGATACCTTCGCCAGGACACCTTCAGCGGCCATGGAAACCAACGATCTCGGATTCGTCGCCAGCCTCCTGTTCATCCTGGTTCCGGCAATTTTCCTGATCGTCCTCTATATCGGCACCAATAACAGCGAGAGTTGACCTCAGTTGGCTTCCGGTTCACGGACCAGCAACACAGGTGCTGGGGCGTGAACGCGGATGTAATCGCTGACGGATCCCCCCAGAAGTTTGTCGAGATCGACAAGACCCCGAGCCACCAAGGGGCGTCTGTCCTGTGAGGCAACGACCAACAGGTCGGCATTGGTTTGTTCCGCGGCCTGGCAGACCGCCCGGCCGATGTCTTTGCCTTGAACGGTGAGGCCTTTGAGGTCCACCCCGAAGCCACGGGCCCGTTGTGCCGCAGCGTTGAGAAGTTCGTCGGCTTTGCTGAGGCCGCCCCGGCTTGGAGCGGTCTCCTGGGAGACGACGTGAACACCGGTGAGGGTGCCACCGGGAATCTGTTTGACGAGTTGGCAGGCGTTGCGCAGGGCGTCGTCGCCCACGCCGGTGCCATCGATGGTCACCATCACACGGTTGACGTGGCGAACGTACAGGTCGTCGCGCACCAGCAGCATCGGGCGGGTGGAGAGCTGAAAGACGTATTGACTGGCACTGTTGGCCAGGATCGACTGGAGGCGTCCCAGCCCCCGTGAGCCCATCACGATCAGGTCGCAGTTCTGCTCCTCGGCAACGTTCAGCACGGTCTGCTTCGTATCCCCTTCTCTCACCAGCGAGGTCACGCGACTGCGCTCCAGTCCCATCCGGTTGATCGCGCTGTCCAGCAGCTCTTCCGCGTCGATGCGGTGGCCATCGGCCCCGGCTTTGCTCTGTTCGGGGATCACATGCAGCAGAGTCACGGCGGCGCTCTGCATCGACGGGATGTCCTGCAGCATCCGGATCATCTCCTCCACGTGTCCTTTGCCGGAATCGGCGATCAGGAGTTTGTTGAACACGGCGTTGCGGCAACCTCGTCAAAAGCCTATGGGCAGGATTCCGCGTGAACGACAAGCTGACGAACAGCGTTACGCCCCAGCCCTGGAGGCTTTTGAAACGGGTGTTGCCGCAGCACACGGACCACGCCGGGGTGATGTGGCACGGGGCCTACGTGGCCTGGCTGGAGGAGGCCAGGGTTGAAGCGTTGGCGGCTGCTGGCCTGAGTTATTCAGCGATGGCGGACATGGGCTTGGAAATGCCCGTCGTGGCCATGACCCTCGAGTACCGCCGGTCCATCCGCCATGGCGATCAGATTGTGCTGGACAGTTGCTGCGGGTCTCAATCAGGGGCGCGCTGGCCCTGGACAAGTCGTTTTCTGCTTGACGGTCGGGTGATGGCTGAAGCCCGCGTCGAACTGGTGATCCTGGGCGAAGGGCGACTGCTTCGCCGGCCTCCGGAAGCCATACGGCCTGCCCTCGCTGCCCTGCAGAAGGGGCCCATACAGCCTTAAGCTAGTACATCTGTACTGATTCGTGCATGCGCGGATGGTGGTGGGCCTGGAGTGGTTGTCCGGGTATCGGTTCATCGCGGATGGCGGCGCTCCAGGACGCTGCTGTGGAGCACGGCGTGGGGCTCGACGACTGCTGGACATGGTCCCGGGAGCGCCTTGCTCTGGTGCTGTCCTGGCCTGACTCCCTCCTCGACAAAGTCGAGCGTTATCGGCAGCAGCAGGGCGCGAGCCCCCAGCTCAAGATCCCGAACCATGTTCTGACCCCCCTGGATCAGGACTGGCCATGCGGCTTGAACCGGCTTGATCGGCCTCCGCTGGTGCTCCATCAACAGGGGCGAGCCGATGTGCTCGCTTGTCTTGGTCAGAACCGTGCTGTGGCTGTGGTCGGAACCCGTGCCGCCTCAGATCATGGTCTTCGCATGGCGGAACATCTGGGCACGGTTCTGGCTGGAGCCGGCTGGCCCGTGGTCAGTGGGCTGGCGGAGGGGATTGATGCGGCCGCCCACCGTGGTTGCCTCGCCGCTGGTGGCGTCCTTGTTGCTGTGCTGGGCACACCGCTGGATCGTGTGTATCCGCGGCATCACCACGCGCTGCAGGAGGAGGTCGCTCAAAAGGGTTTGTTGTTGAGCGAACGCAGGCCGGGTGAGTCCGTTCAGCCAGGTCACTTCGCCGCCAGGAACCGTCTGTTGGTGAGTCTTTCCTGCGCTCTGGTGGTGGTGGAGTGTCCCGATCGCAGCGGGGCGTTGATCTCAGCGCGTCTCGCTGCAGAGCAACAGTGTCCTGTCTGGGTCGTCCCTGGGGATGCGGGGCGTTGGTCCAGCCGCGGCAGCAACAGGCTTCTGCAGAACGCGGCTGCCCCCTTGCTCTCACCGCAAGAGCTGGTGGAGCACCTCGGCCCAGGCCCCTGCCATCAGGTCAATGACACGGCTCCCGCCTTGGTGAAGGCTCTGGGAGCGGGGGCCTCCATCGAGCAGCTTGAACAGACCCTCCAGCTGCCGGCCGGTCGCCTGGCCAGCGAACTGCTCGACCTTGAACTGGCTGGGCAGGTGGTGTGTGAGTCTGGATTTCTCTGGAAGCCCTGTCGGCCGTGACCACCGCCCAGCTGCTGGAGGGTGCTTCGCTGCTCAATTGGCGTCGTCTGCAGCTCAAGCGAGGAGGTCGTCGGGTTGATTTCGACTGGCTTCTGGACCTCGCCGGTGGCCTGTCCTGGTCGTCTCTCCAGCGCCTACTGGTGGAGCCGCAGCAGATGGTGCAGCTCAAGGTTGCGCTACAGGAACTCGAGCAGATCTGGGGACTGCACCTCGACCAGGCCATACCTCTGCAGCATCTTGTGGGTCGCTGTCCCTGGCGCGATGTTGAACTCGCGGTGTCGGCCGCAGCCCTGATTCCACGCCAGGAAACGGAAGTGCTGGTGGACCTTGCGTTGAAGGCGGTCGCCGGGATGTCCGTTGGACGTTGGGCGGATCTGGGGACAGGCTCCGGAGCCATTGCCGTTGCCCTGAGTCGGGCGATGCCCTCGACCCCAGGACATGCCGTGGATCTCAGCGCCGATGCCCTGGCCTTAGCCAGGACCAATCTTGAGGCTTTGGCTCCCAAGGGAAGGTGGCATCTGCATCAGGGCCGTTGGTGGGACCCATTGGAGCCGTGGTGGGGACGCCTTGATCTTGTGGTGTGCAACCCCCCGTACATCCCTTCGGAGTTGATCCACAACCTCGATTCCGTGGTCCGTGACCATGAACCCCATCTGGCCTTAGCCGGCGGAATCGACGGTCTGCATGCGATCCGCGAGGTTGTGGCCGGAGCTTGTCGTGCATTGGCCCCAGCAGGGTGGATCCTGATTGAGCATCACCATGATCAGAGTGATTCGGTGCTCGAACTGTTGAAGGAGGCCGGGTTGACCTCGATCCGTGCAGCCCAAGATCTGGAGGGCATCAAGCGCTTCGCCATGGCCTGCCGGTCGCGTTCCCATCCGTCATGACCAGCCATGCAGCCAGGGTGCTGAGCTCTGAACAGCTGGCAAGCCACCTCCTTGCAGGGGGCGCTGCGGTGATTCCCACCGACACCGTGCCGGGACTGGCCATCGCTCCGAAGCATGCCGATGCCATCTGGCGACTGAAGCGCAGGCCTGCCGATAAACCCCTGATCCTGATGGGGGCTTCCGTCGAGGTGTTGCTGCACCATGTCCAGCCGGCGTGCCGCGACGATGCTCGCCGGCTGGCTGAGCAGCATTGGCCTGGAGCGCTGACGCTGGTGCTTCCTGCCCATGGGGATGTCTTGGAAGCGCTGAACCCAGGTGGGACCAGTCTTGGGCTCCGTATTCCCAACTGTGATCAGAGCCGTGAGCTGCTGCAACGCACCGGTCCCCTGGCCACCAGCAGTGCAAATCCTTCCGGCGATCCTGCGGCCATGACACCGGAGCAGGCTGCGCTCTATTTCCCTGATCTCCCCCAGCTGGGACCGCAACCCTGGTCCCCTCCTTCGGGACAGGCCAGCACGGTGTTCAGTTGGTCGGCCTCAGGACGTTGGAATGTGGTGCGCCGAGGTGCTGTGATGCCTGAGGGGATTGCCGAAGGCGGATGACCACGCTGATTGGGAGCATCCTGCTGCTGATGGGTTTGATCCATTGGTTGCTGAAACCTCTGGAAGCTGTTCTGACAGCAGTCCTCAGCCTCGGATGGCTGGGCTGGATCGTCCTGCCATCAGTGCTTTGGCTTGTGTCTGGCCGCCAGGGGGAGACTCCTGGGGCTTGAACACTCGGAAGCCGGCTAACGGATTTGAACCGATGACCTTCGCTTTACAAAAGCGCTGCTCTACCGCTGAGCTAAGCCGGCGATGAGGGCATCGTAAGCATCCGCAGCGCCAGTTCCAGCCGGTTGACACAACCGGTTTTGGCCAGGGCCCGGCTGATGTGGCATTCCACCGTGCGGTGGCTGATCACCAGTCGCTCTGCGATGGCGCGATTGCTGAGGCCTTGCAGAAGCAGGGCGCTCACCCGCTGTTCAGCAGGGGTGAGGGGAATGTCGGAGAGCATGCATCATCGTCGATTGACAGAAGCATTCCCCGGGCCGGGCCGAAACGGATCAGAGGGTGCGGCGAATGGGCAGATTGGCCACCAGGGCGGTGACACGATCCTCGGTTTCAAGACTGACATCGCCTTCGGAAAGGTCGATCTCCACATAGCGGGACACCACCTCCAGAATCTCGCGCCTCATTTGATCCAACAATTCCGGGTTGAGATCACTGCGGTCATGGGCCAGCACAAGCTGCAGGCGCTGACGGGCTGTGTCGGCACTCGCAGGCTGACGCCCCAGCAGTTTGTCGATCAGATCTTGCAGGGTCATCGGTTCAGAAGATCTTGGTTTGCATCAGCCTGCGCATCTTGGCGCGCAGTCCCTGACGGGCCTTGGAAGGATCCATCAGAGGAATGTCCTCACCCTGAAGGCGTCCGGCGATGTTGATGTAGGCCTGGGCCGCAGGGGAACTGGCAGAGCCAAGGGTGAGGGGTTCGCCGCGGTTGGTGCTCACAATCACCTGCTCGTCTTCAAACACCAGACCGAGCAGTGGCAGCGCCAGGATGTCCGTGACATCGTCCACCGACAGCATCTCCTGGGTGGTCATCATCTTTGGCCTGACTCTGTTCAAGACCAGCTGCACCGGAGAAACCCCCTGGGTGTTCAGCAGTCCGATGACGCGGTCGGCATCACGGACGGCAGCCACCTCCGGTGTCGTCACCACCACGGCCTCCCTGGCCGCAGCGGCTGCATTCTTGAAGCCATCTTCGATCCCTGCTGGGCAGTCGATCAGCACGTAATCAAAGCGCTCCTCCAGAAGCGCCACGATCGCCTGCATGTCCTTGGGAGTCAGCCACTCGAGCATGCGTGGGTTGCCGGCTGGGAGCAACGCCAGATTCGGCTCCTGTTTGTGTTTCACCAGGGCCTGCTCCAGCCTGCAGGTCTCCGCCAAGACCTCCTGGGCGGTGTAGACGATGCGGTTCTCCAGTCCAAGAAGAAGGTCAAGGTTGCGCAGACCGAAATCCGCATCCAGCACGACGGTGCTGGCCCCTCGGCGGGCCAGGGCGATGCCGAGGTTGGCTGTTGTTGTGGTCTTGCCGACGCCGCCCTTGCCCGAGCAGATCAGGATTGTTCGCGTCGTCGACACGAGGTCATCACAAAGGTCTGATTACGATAGGCAGCGTGTTGCAGGTGACAACCGATCAGGCCATGGCAGGCGCCTGGGTCTGGGCCGGCTCAATCACGATCTCGCCATCCACCAGACGCGCCTGCTCCGCCATGCCGGTCACCGGTTGATCCTCCGGACCGCGCGCCACCACATAAGCGATTCGCAGTTGCAGCGGCCTCAGATGCATCGACACAATTCGCGCTGCGGTTGCACCGTCCCTGCCCGCATGGGCGACCCCCCGCAAACGGCCCCAAACCATCACATCTCCGGCTGCACTGATCCGCGCTCCAGGGTTGACGTCGCCAACCACCAGCAGACTTCCATCACTCTGGAGGTGATCCCCGGAGCGGAGGGTTCCCTGATGAACCGTCAGGCTCCCTGGAGGCGGGGATTGCTTTGTCTCTTCAGGGGAAAGATGTTCACAAAGCTGACCATCCAGTCCGATCGCCGTCGCACTCACCACGGTTTCCGTGTTCATCGCGTGCAACCGGCGGATCTGACGACCGGAGTCCTCCAGCATCCGTTGCAGATCTCTGAGGTCACTGCAGGTCAGCGACCAGTCTCCGCAGTGAAGATCGAGCTGCCCCAAGGGGCACGCGGTCAGCAGGGCTGGCAGCGCATCCCGCCAGTGCTGAAGATGGCGATCCGGGAGGTGAAGCGTCATCACCGGGCGGACGTCAAGGTTGAGCCCCATTCAACGTCCATCGCTGACTTCAGCTCCTTCTGGATCTCCCGGGGATGAATCAGCCATGAGGTGGCAGCAGGGGTGGCAAGGCTGGCCACCAGGGGGGACGCCTCCTCCAGGGCTTGCATCCGCTGCCCATCCCAGAGCCTGAGTCCCCCGCGATAGGGGTGATAGCCCCTCAGTTCCTGATGACGCAGTCCACAGCTGAGGGAGGCATCGATACCCCGTTGTTCGGCCAGCCGCCCGGCGACCGCCAGGGCCTGCAGCTGCTCCTCGCGGGTGAGCTGTGTCACGGCCGTGGCCTTGAGCAGATCCCGTTCCCGGAAGCGGCGGCAGAGGCTGGCCAGCGCTGGAGGACCCTCCTCCTGCCATCGCTGCAGGTGATACCCGGTGCGGACGTCGTCGTTGGCCAGAAAACTGTCCAGGTCGAGTTCTTCGCTGTTCCAAAGCCAGCGCTGCATCACGCCATCAGCCCAGACGAGGTCGGGTCCGAGCTGGCGGGCCAGGCGCACCAACCGCTCCAGCAACCAGTTGCACACCACGTTCAGGCGATGGTTGTAGACGCTGCGGTACATCAGGTTGCGCACCACCAGGTAATGCTCAACGGCCATCAGTCCCTTGGGATGGATGGCCAGATCCCCGTCGGGGGACAAGGTGAGGCCCGCCATGATTCGCTCCAGATCCAGTTGGCCGTAGCGGGTTCCGGTGCTGTAGCTGTCTCTGAGAAGGTAATCCAGCCGGTCACAGTCCAACTGGCTGCTGACCAGCCGTTTCACCACGGGATGGGGTGCCTGGTGGTGTTCGAGGAGGGTCGCGACTGCGTTTGCCGTGCCTGGTTGCTCCTGCTCCAGGCAGGTCTGAATCTGGGGATGGTTCTGAATGATTCGAGCCGACCAGCTTTCGTGATGGAGGCCGAACATTTCCTCACCGGTGTGGCTAAGGGGGCCATGGCCGATGTCATGCAGGAGGGCAGCTGCATACAGCAGAGGCCGATGGGGCTCGAGAGCCGGGTCCAGTTTCAACAGGCGCTCAAAGGCCTGCCTGGCCAGGTGGAAGACCCCGAGCGAATGGGTGAATCGGCTCGATTCCGCTCCATGAAAGGTCAGGAACGCTGGTCCCAGTTGTCGGACCCTGCGCAGACGTTGAAAGGGGGCTGTCTCCACCAGGGCCATCACCATGGCTTCGCCGGGCCGTTGGTGGTCCAGCTGGATGCCGCGATGGAGTGGGTCGTGATACGTGCGTTGACTCATTCGGCGGTGACGTCCGGCGATTGCTCCAGCAGCGCTTCCATCCACTGCTCGGCTTCGCTGATCCAACGGTCTCCTTCAGCACCGGGTGCCAGGGGTTCTGGATCGGAGAGCTGTCGGTCCGGCGCAATCCCCTCGCCCTGGATGTCATGTCCGCTGGGGGTGACATAGCCGGCCACCGTCACCGCCAGGCCACTTCCATCACTCAGGTTGGTCAGGGTCTGGATCAGACCTTTGCCGAAGGTTTGATGGCCAAGCAGTGTGGAGCGTCCGTTGTCCTGCAGGGCCCCCGCCAGAATTTCACTGGCGCTGGCTGTGCCTCCGTTCACCAGCGTCAGCATTGGACCGTCGTAAAGGGTGAAGGGGTTGGCGCCGATGGCGTCATCAATCCCATCCCGGTTACGGGTTTCCACGATGGTGCCGCCGGCGAGGAAGTCGTCTGCAACAGCCAGACCGGAACTCACCAGACCTCCCGAGTTGTTGCGCAGGTCCAGCAGCAAACCTTCGATGTTTTTGTCCTGAAGTTCCTCCAGCGCCTGCTGAACCTGTTCAGGAACGCCATCGGTGAATTGGGTGATACGCAGATAGCCGAAGGTGTGGTCATCGCTGCGCAGTCGCCGCGTCCGAACCGGGCGCAGGTCCACGCTGCGTCGCTCCAGGGTGACCTCGTCGGTGGAACCATCGGCCGCTTCGATGCTCAGAACCACCTGGGTTCCCACGTCACCTCGAAGAGCTGCCGCTGTGCCCTCGAGCCCCAGCTCCGTCACCGGTGTGCCGTCCACAGCAACGATGGGGGTGCCGGTCATGAGCTCGGCATCCGAGGCGGGAGATCCATCGAGGGCAGAGATCACCACAACCCGATCGGACTGGTCGGACGGCCCAAGCTGCAGGCCGACGCCGCTGAGGTTGCCGCTGGTGCTGTCCTTCAGTGCGGCGTAATCGTCCGGGCGCAGCAGACGGGTGTAGGGGTCATCCAGGGCTGAGAGCATTCCTTCGATGGCGCCGTAGGCGTCTTCGCTGCTGACGATGCTTTTCTCCAGCGCCTTCTGGCGTTGACGTCGCCAGCGCACGGCATCGAGGTGGTCGGGATCCAGATAGCCCTGATTGACCAGCCGCCAGCTATCCACCACCAACTGCTGGGTATCGCTCAGCGCCGTGGCGGAATGGGGGCTACCAAGGGTCAAAAACAGTCCGAGGATCAGGACAAAGAGGGCCTTGACCCAGTGAGAACGCTTCTCCCGCAGGCCTTCTGAGGGATCGTTAACAGTTGGATACATCACGGTCGTGTCGGCTCCTGGGCAGAAGCGAGCTGCGTAGACTTTCGCAACCCGAGCCCGCTTGTGCATGGCGAACTCATCCCCTGTTTACGACTGGTTCCAGGAACGTCTGGAGATCCAGGACATTGCTGATGACATCAGCACCAAATACGTGCCGCCCCACGTCAACATTTTCTATTGCCTGGGCGGCATCACCCTGGTCTGCTTCCTGATTCAGTTCGCGACTGGGTTCGCGATGACCTTCTATTACAAGCCAACGGTTGCCGAGGCTTATTCCTCTGTTCAGTACCTGATGACGGATGTCAGCTTCGGCTGGCTGATTCGTTCGGTTCATCGCTGGAGCGCCTCGATGATGGTGCTCATGCTGATCCTCCATGTGTTCCGTGTGTATCTCACCGGTGGTTTCAAGCGCCCCCGTGAGCTCACCTGGGTCACCGGCGTGACCATGGCTGTGATCACGGTTTCCTTCGGTGTCACCGGCTACTCCCTTCCCTGGGATCAGGTCGGTTACTGGGCCGTCAAGATTGTTTCTGGTGTTCCGGCTGCCATCCCCGTTGTGGGCGACTTCATGGTTGAGCTTCTCCGAGGTGGCGAGAGCGTCGGACAGTCAACCCTCACACGCTTCTACAGCCTGCACACCTTCGTGATGCCCTGGCTCCTCGCGGTGTTCATGCTTATGCACTTCCTGATGATTCGGAAGCAGGGCATTTCTGGTCCCTTGTGATCTTCGTTCCTACTGTTAACCCAACACCTGGACTTATCGATGCACATCCTCAAGAAGCCTGATCTCTCCGACCCCAAAATGCGCGCCAAGCTCGCCAAGGGCATGGGCCACAACTACTACGGAGAGCCTGCCTGGCCGAACGACCTGCTCTACATCTTCCCGGTCGTCATCCTCGGAACCATCTCCTGCATTGTGGGTCTTGCCGTGCTCGATCCAGCGATGCTGGCCGACAAGGCTGATCCCTTCGCTACACCACTGGAGATTCTCCCCGAGTGGTACCTCTACCCCGTCTTCCAGATTCTTCGCGTCGTTCCGAACAAACTCCTCGGAATCGCTCTGCAGACTCTGATTCCACTGGGTTTGATGCTCGTTCCTTTCATCGAGAGCTTCAATAAGTTCCAGAACCCATTCCGTCGCCCCGTGGCCATGACGGTCTTCCTGTTCGGTACTGCCACCACCATTTACCTCGGCATCGGTGCTGCGCTCCCCATCGACAAGTCGCTGACTCTCGGCCTCTTCTGAGCTGAGATCTGTTTGGACCGCAAGACCCCAACTCCCCTGGAGTTGGGGTCTTTTGATTGGTTAGTTCAATCCGGCGTCCAGATTGAGCATCAGAACGTCGTTGGGCTCAACCCTGAGAAAATGATGCTGCAGGAGGAAACCGACGATGGTCCAGGTTTGGTAAGTGCGTGATTGCTGCCCAACCCAGGTTCCTGTGGGTCCATCGAAGTACTCAGCCCACTGCTGGCGGGGAAGCTGGTTGAGCTGACTCCAGTAGCACTCCTCCACCAACGTTTTCATCTGCGTCATCAGCAGCATGTCCGCATGGGGGTGGATCCGCTCGTGCAAAAGAATCGATCCCCCGAAGTACCAGAGCAAGCTTGGCCAGTGCCCACCGTTGTGATAGCTCCCGGGCCAGTTCTTGGGATCTGATCCGGTCTTGTTCTCCCACTCCACGCCTTCCATGGGGGGGTGACAGATGCGCATCGGCATCTGTGCCATCAAATGCTGGCGGTTGTGTTGCACAAGGCGGAAGAGGGCGCGTTGCTGCGGTGCCGTCAGCAGACCGAACAGACACGCCAGTGAATTGCCAAGGCTGTAGAAGCGAAAGTCCGGTCGACCGGTGCGCATGTTGCCGATCAGATAGCCACCCCTGTTGTCCAGCCAGTCCTGAAGCCAGTCAGGGATCACCTGGGGTTGAACGTTGAATTCGTTTTGGTACTGGTTGTCGCCGTACTGCTCGGTGGGTCGCCGCCTGAGCACCTGCATGGTTTTGCTGGTGACCCAGTAATGCTTCAGCAGGTACTGACGCAGATCATGCATCCAGCGTCGGCTGAGGAGGAGTCGTTCCTCAAGCAGCACGCTGTTCTCGTGGTGTTGGCAGAGCTCCATCAGCTCGATGCAGCTGCGAAGCGCTGCAAACAGCAACACTTCCACCTCGAGTGGTGCCCCCCACACGTCCATGGGGCGGTCAATCATGAAGGCACAGTCGGGGACGAACAGCACGGGAGTGCCCTCAAAGCTGGGATGGAGCACTAGGTCCAGAAGCAGTTGCAGACCCCGTTGCACCTCTGGACTGCGACCGAATTCCTTGTCCCCGCTGTGTTTGACATAAATCCAGCAGAGAATCGGCCACCAGAGACTGGCGTCCACGGACGTGATTCGTCCGATGGAACGCTGTCCGTAGTCGGCCACCAGCTCCCCGTTCTCTTCCACGAAGCTCGTGGGGAAGACACCGCGGGTCTGCACGCTGGTGCTCTGTAGATCCAGGCACACCTTCAGGAACTGTCGGACGACCGAGAACCTGCGCTTCACCAGCAGGTAGATCATCACAGGGACGTTGTCCCTGAGAAAGATCTCGCCGTAGTTCAGGGCTTCGTCATCGCTGGGGTGCTCGAGGGCCGCCACGCTGCCGGCAAGCTCCCCACGAATGGTGATCAGGGTGCGTTCGAAGTGCTCTTCAGCCTTCTGCACCACATGCTCTTCTTTGGAACTGGGGCGAAACCGCTGACTCTGTTCCGTAAAACCCCCTGCCATTCCACATGCTGTCTTCTGTTCAGAAGCTAGGTATGGCAATGGATTTCGCCAGTGGAAGCAACTCTGCAGATGCCCTCGCTTGCGTGTGCTTGCGAGCCGAGTGGGTTTGGTGTTATGGTTTTGTCTTGCGCAGGAGCCGAGAGGTGAGGGCGCAAGATCTGAGCCTGAGGGGCGAGAGCCTTGAAGTGTCTTGGGTCACTTACAGGACCAAGAGGGAGCGATCCCACGGTGTTGTAGGTTCTTCAAGCGGTCGCGAGAGGCCGCGTTGATCGGTTACCACTCTTCTGAAAGGAAGGGGCTAGGGAACAGGTCGCACCTGGACAATTTAAAAGTTTAGGAACTGACGCTTTCATCGCGTTTGGTTCTGAGCCGAGCTGAGAAGTGAGGCGAGGAACTGAATGAAGAAGCGATGAAGGTGTGAGGTCCCGTCAAAAATTTTCGTTGCGTCGAAGCATTGTGCTTGTAACGGGAAGATTTTCACGAGTCTTTCTGTTGCCGGTGTGCGCAATGTGGAGCAACAACCGGATCTGAGATCCTGGAAAGTCATTATAGAGAAATCTAGAAATGCACTCTTAAGAACCCTTTCTGTGTCAGCGGGAAGGAGGCCTCAACTGTTGCCAGTTAATAATGCTGAGTAATGGGTGACGCAAATCAAGTTGAGATGATGAGAATTGTCGAGAGGACTTGATCTACAACGGAGAGTTTGATCCTGGCTCAGGATGAACGCTGGCGGCGTGCTTAACACATGCAAGTCGAACGAACCTTCGGGTTAGTGGCGGACGGGTGAGTAACGCGTGAGAATCTGCCCTCAGGAGGGGGATAACGGTTGGAAACGACCGCTAATACCCCATATGCCGCGAGGTGAAATGAATTTCGCCTGAGGATGAGCTCGCGTCTGATTAGCTAGTTGGTGGGGTAAAGGCCTACCAAGGCATCGATCAGTAGCTGGTCTGAGAGGATGATCAGCCACACTGGGACTGAGACACGGCCCAGACTCCTACGGGAGGCAGCAGTGGGGAATTTTCCGCAATGGGCGAAAGCCTGACGGAGCAACGCCGCGTGAGGGATGAAGGCCTCTGGGCTGTAAACCTCTTTTATCAAGGAAGAAGATCTGACGGTACTTGATGAATAAGCCACGGCTAATTCCGTGCCAGCAGCCGCGGTAATACGGGAGTGGCAAGCGTTATCCGGAATTATTGGGCGTAAAGCGTCCGCAGGCGGCCCTTCAAGTCTGCTGTTAAAAAGTGGAGCTTAACTCCATCATGGCAGTGGAAACTGTTGGGCTTGAGTGTGGTAGGGGCAGAGGGAATTCCCGGTGTAGCGGTGAAATGCGTAGATATCGGGAAGAACACCAGTGGCGAAGGCGCTCTGCTGGGCCATCACTGACGCTCATGGACGAAAGCCAGGGGAGCGAAAGGGATTAGATACCCCTGTAGTCCTGGCCGTAAACGATGAACACTAGGTGTCGGGGGAATCGACCCCCTCGGTGTCGTAGCCAACGCGTTAAGTGTTCCGCCTGGGGAGTACGCACGCAAGTGTGAAACTCAAAGGAATTGACGGGGGCCCGCACAAGCGGTGGAGTATGTGGTTTAATTCGATGCAACGCGAAGAACCTTACCAGGGTTTGACATCCTGCGAATCTCTTGGAAACGAGAGAGTGCCTTCGGGAACGCAGTGACAGGTGGTGCATGGCTGTCGTCAGCTCGTGTCGTGAGATGTTGGGTTAAGTCCCGCAACGAGCGCAACCCACGTCTTTAGTTGCCAGCATTTAGTTGGGCACTCTAGAGAGACCGCCGGTGATAAACCGGAGGAAGGTGTGGATGACGTCAAGTCATCATGCCCCTTACATCCTGGGCTACACACGTACTACAATGCTACGGACAAAGGGCAGCAAGTTCGCGAGGACAAGCAAATCCCATAAACCGTGGCTCAGTTCAGATCGTAGGCTGCAACTCGCCTACGTGAAGTAGGAATCGCTAGTAATCGCAGGTCAGCATACTGCGGTGAATACGTTCCCGGGCCTTGTACACACCGCCCGTCACACCATGGAAGTTGGCCACGCCCGAAGCCGTTACTCCAACCCTCGGGAGGAGGATGTCGAAGGTGGGGCTGATGACTGGGGTGAAGTCGTAACAAGGTATCCGTACCGGAAGGTGCGGATGGATCACCTCCTAACAGGGAGACAAACAACGATTTTGATGCCTGAGTAGTTTTATTCTTAGGCTGAAATCCTGTCACCTTAGGTCGATCGGTACCTCAGCGTTGAAGCAACAGAGTCAACAGAGATGTTGATGCGTGTTGTGGAGATGATCAGTTCCTAAACTTTGTCTAGGTCACACCCCACAAGGGTTGAGTTTTCCTGGGCCATTAGCTCAGGTGGTTAGAGCGCACCCCTGATAAGGGTGAGGTCCCTGGTTCAAGTCCAGGATGGCCCATTCGGTGTTGGGGGTTTAGCTCAGTTGGTAGAGCGCCTGCTTTGCAAGCAGGATGTCAGGAGTTCGAGTCTCCTAACCTCCACTGACCGAACTCAATCTCCGGTTTTGCATTGAAAGATGGAGAGCCACTCGATTGTGATGTGTGATTTAGATGTGTCCGCTGGATGACCCCAGCTTCCTGTCATTCCAAATCAGGGTAAAGGTTTTTACTCGAATAAATTTGGTTGATAAGATGCTGGGCTCGAATTCAAATGATCAAGCAATTGGTCGTTTGGGTTTGAAGTCTGGCAGAACCTTGACAACTGCATAGGTGAGTCTGGAAAAAACAAAGCATCTTACAGATGCATTGTTTTGAATCTGATCTTCCGAAAGGGAGATTGGATCTAGAACAATGAAAATTCTTTTGAGCAAGAGCCGAGACTCTTGAACGTTCTTTGATTCGTGTCGAGCGAATCAGAGTTTGATCTTGTTTTAGGAATCAGCGAAAGTTGATGATTAAACCTTGAGAATCTGCTTTCAACGGCGGTAAGCGTTCAGGAGATTAATTGGTCAAGCTACAAAGGGCTCACGGTGGATACCTTGGCACACAGAGGCGATGAAGGACGTGGTTACCTGCGATAAGTCTCGGGGAGCTGGAAGCACGCTTTGATCCGGGAATTTCCGAATGGGGCAACCCTTAATACGGCCAGCTGAATCCATAGGCTGGCACGAGCCAACCCAGCGAACTGAAACATCTTAGTAGCTGGAGGAAAGGAAAGTAAAAACGACTCCCTGAGTAGCGGCGAGCGAACGGGGAAGAGCCTAAACCGATACTTCCGAGTATCGGGGTTGTGGGACAGCAACGTGTATCAGGAATGTTAGGAGAAGTGTTTGAATGACACGCCACAGAGGGTGAAAGCCCCGTAACCGAAAACTGAACTGAGCTAGCTGTATCCCGAGTAGCACGGAGCACGTGAAATTCCGTGTGAATCCGCGAGGACCACCTCGTAAGGCTAAGTACTACTGTGTGACCGATAGCGAAACAGTACCGCGAGGGAAAGGTGAAAAGAACCCCGGGAGGGGAGTGAAATAGAACATGAAACCGTGAGCCTACAAGCAATGGGAGCCCTACTCATAGGGTGACCGTGTGCCTGTTGAAGAATGAGCCGGCGACTTATAGGCACTGGCGGGTTAAACCGGAAATGGTGGAGCCATAGCGAAAGCGAGTCTGAATAGGGCGCTTGTCAGTGTTTATAGACCCGAACCCGGGTGATCTAACCATGGCCAGGATGAAGCTTGGGTGATACCAAGTGGAGGTCCGAACCGACTGACGTTGAAAAGTCAGCGGATGAGCTGTGGTTAGGGGTGAAATGCCAATCGAACCCGGAGCTAGCTGGTTCTCCCCGAAATACGTTGAGGCGTAGCGTCTCGTGCTCCAGCAGGGGGGTAAAGCCACCATTTCGGTGCGGGCTGCGAGAGCGGTACCAAATCGAGATGAACTCTGAATACCCTGTGTGTAGCGAGGCAGTCAGACTGTGGGGGATAAGCTCCATGGTCAAGAGGGAAACAGCCCAGACCGCCAGCTAAGGTCCCCAAATCAACACTAAGTGATAAAGGAGGTGGGATTGCATAGACAACCAGGAGGTTTGCCTAGAAGCAGCCATCCTCAAAGGAGTGCGTAATAGCTCACTGGTCGA